>PWEB01000134.1 GCA_003553305.1 Syntrophomonadaceae bacterium | reverse complement strand
GCTTATAAATTTCAGCTATAGCATGATTGCCGGTATTGGAAACGGTATTTTTGCTTCGGTAGTGGCGATTGGTTTGCTTCCTTACCTGGAAAATGTTTTTGGGGTAACTACAGCAATTACACTGCTGGAGATGTCTAACCCAAATCATCCATTACTGCGTGAAATGTTATTAAAAGCGCCGGGAACCTACTATCACAGCATGATGGTTTCTAACCTTGCTGAATCTGCTGCAGAATCAGTTAATGCGGATGCCCTGTTAACAAGGGTGGGAGCTTATTATCATGATATTGGAAAACTAAAGAGAGCTTATTTCTTTTCCGAGAATCAACTATCGGGAGAAAATCCACACAACAAACTCTCTCCTAATTTGAGTGCTTTGATTATCGGGGCTCATCCCAAAGATGGATTAGTTATTGGCAAAAAACATCGTTTACCGGAAAATATTCTTGATATTGCTGTTCAGCATCATGGAACCAGCATGATTTCGTTCTTTTATCAAAAGGCAGTGGAGAATAATTGTCGGGAAACTATTCCTCCGGATAAGTTTCGTTATGAGGGACCGAAACCTCAAACTAAAGAAGCGGCAATTATTATGCTTGCTGATGCTGTTGAAGCGGGAGTACGTTCAATATCAAAACCTACCGGTAATCGTGTTGAAACGATAGTTCGTCGTACAACTAAGGAAAAACTTGATGACGGACAGCTTGACCAATCTGATTTAACCCTGAAAGAACTTGATCTAATCGTTGAAGCATTTATATATATTATGTCTGGAATCTATCATCAAAGGATTGAATATCCGGAAAAAGCCCTTAAGGAAGAGCTTGAAAGGAGTTCTGTCAAAAAGTGAGTGCTTTTATAACATGTTTAGCAGATGATAGTATTTTGTCCGAACATTATAATTGTCAGCTGGAAGAGATTATTGACCAACTACTGGAAGAATATGATTTAATTGGAGGGGAGGTAGGGGTAATCATAGCCGATGATCAATATTTGCGTTCTCTAAACCAAAAATTCAGGGCTAAGGATACTCCTACTGATGTTCTGTCATTTTGTTTTCTTGAGTCGGTCAATGAAACTGTCGAACATGAAAAAGATTATGAGGGCGGGGAATTTGCGGTCGGTGATATTTACATTTCTGCTGAAAGAGCCCGGGAACAGGCAAAACAGGCCAGGCATTCTGTTGAAAAAGAAGTGCTTTTATTAGCAGTTCACGGAATGCTCCATCTCCTTGGATTTGATCATGATCATCATGCAGATGCCCGATTAATGCATCATAAAGAAAAGAAACTATTGCAAAGAATAGACCAAAATGAGCCGGGGGAAGAGTAGATGGATAAGGTTTTATTCAGCTTAAGAAATGCTTTTTTCGGTTTGAAATATTGTTTTTCTACTCAACGTAACATGGTTATTCATGCTGTTATTGGTTTATTTGTCTTAATTAGTGCACTGGCATTAGCTGTCTCATTAACGGAGATACTCTTTTTGTTGACAGCCATATTTTTAGTATTGGCTGCCGAAACTTTTAATACTGCCCTTGAGAAAGTTATAGATCTTTATACGCAACAACGAAATAAACTTGCTCATATTGCCAAGGACATCGCTGCAGGAGCAGTTCTGCTTACTTCTATATTTGCAGTTTTGGTTGGTTTAATAATTTTAGGTCCTCCATTGTGGCAGCTTTTTTAATGTGTTTTGTTTTTAATGTCTTCACCTTGTAAGATAAGGATCTAAGGGATTGTGGAGGGTTGATTTAAGATGACTGAACAGACGGGAAGTGAAGTTGCTTGAAAAATAAGCTCCAGCTCATCATCCTGTGTGTTTTGCTGGTCAATACAATTCTGATTGCCTCTGCTTACTTTATCTTTGTGCAGCGCTATTCAGGTGGGGACTCAATGCTGACCTATCAGCTGGAATTGGCCCATGATCTTGCTGATTATAACCAGCGCTTGGCTGTAGAGTATGAAGTAATAGAAGTTCCTGCGGTGAGGGAAGCGCTGGCTGAATATAACTATGAAATCAATCTCGCGTCAAGCAGTGATGAGCTGATTCGGGTTATTTTTGATCAAGGTCGACGAGTTCAGGAAACAATCTTTAAAGAATCTGATAACAAGATCCAGGGAAAATTGCTGAATGTGATTAACGAAGATAGAAGAGTGAAGGAAACCGATGAAAAAACCCACCTCTTTCTTCGGATTGTAGAGGATGCAGTAGAAATCTATCCTGATCAGCTCCTTAAACCAGGTAGTATTCAAAAGATTAATGAACTGTTATCCTCTGAGGTTTATCAGGGATCTCAAAATATTGATATTGAAATCAAAGACGGGACAGGTAAATTGGTGGTACCTGTAACTGCGGATGAGCAGATCCAGGCCTTAAATGATGACTTGAATTCTATACGTTTACGACTTCATGAGACAAGGATCCAGGCCGGCCTGTCTGAAATGGTCGGGCCCGGTATAACGCTTTTAGTTTATGATGCCAGAGAGGTTATGAATAGTGCTTCGATTGTTCATGATGGTGATGTCAGGGATATAGTTAATGAGCTTTTCAGCGCCGGTGCTCAGGGCATAAGCGTCGGAGAGCAGCGACTAACATTAACCAGTTCTATCCGCTGTAGTGGGCCTTTAATAATGATCAATTATCAACAGATTCCAACTAATCCGATTACCATCCAGGCTGTTGGTGATCCGGATCTTCTTGTCAGCGGGTTGAGCATTATAAAAAATGAGATGAAGGCTAAGCGGGGCATTGAATTCGAGATTAATCGTTCCGGGTTTATAAAACTCCCCGCTTATAATGCTGATGAACAACCTTTTACTAATTAACGGGGTGTGTTGATGAAAGCCGAAACACTTCTTGCAACAGCACGTGCTGCCAGATTACGAGCTTATGCGCCCTATTCCAGATTCTTAGTCGGTGCAGCTTTACTTACCGAGGAGGGAGCCATTATTACCGGTGCTAATACCGAGAATGCCTCTCACAGCATGGCTGTTTGTGCTGAACGGGTGGCGATGTTGACAGCGGTTCATGCCGGTTACCATTGTATTAAAAGTATTGCTGTGGTAGCTGATTGTTCTCCTCCGCCTACTCCTTGTGGGGCATGCCGTCAGGTTTTATGGGAATTGGGCGGAAACCTGGAGGTTATTATGGGTAATTTGAATGAAGAAATAAAGATCAGGCCCCTGCTTGATTTGTTGCCGCAGCCATTCGGGGCACAAAAATGGGCTGAGAATCCAGCTGGCCAGGAGCTAACCCATTCAGAAGAAATGTGGCGAGTGCCGGTACCTTTCCATCCTGTTGGCTATATAGCTAATACTTTTTATCAAGCGGAATCGATTCCGAAGAATTATAAAGAGTTGTTATCCCAGGTTGTTATTGATCCGGAGATGGAAGAGGGGCTTTACCGCCTGGAGGAAGAAGAGAAAATTAGTATTATAACTTACTTACACCAGGCCAGAAGTTATGTGTTAAAGGAAAAACGCAGCGGCAGAGGAAATGAAGTATATGGTGTTTTTGCATGCCGGGCTCCTTTAAGGCCGAACTCCATAGCTCAGACGACTGTTGAATTGATAGACAGAAAAAGCAACGTTCTTACAGTCAGAGGAGCTGATTTGTTAAACGGAACTCCTGTTCTGGACTTGAAAACTGTTTTGCCGCTCCAGTAAATTTTGAATAATAATATCAACGCTCAGGAAAGGGCTAATTTATGCACCGTTCTGGTTTTGTTGCTCTTATCGGAAGGCCGAATGTTGGAAAATCAACT
>PWEB01000150.1 GCA_003553305.1 Syntrophomonadaceae bacterium | reverse complement strand
TATGTTCTGCTACCTGACCGGTGATAACATACTATTTTCTAATGACGCTTTCGGTCAGCATTACGCCTCAGAGCACATGTTCAACGACCTGGTTGACCAGTGCGAATTATTTAGGGAGGCAGTAAAGTATTACGCTAACATCCTGACTCCTTTCAGTAAAATGGTCTCCGCTAAAATCAAGGAAGTGGTTGGCATGAATGTGCCTGTCGATGTGATTTGCCCCAGCCACGGAGTGATCTGGCGTGAAGATCCGCTCCAGATTGTTAACACCTATATGGAGTGGGCAGACCACTACCAGGAAAACCAGGTAACCATTGTTTATGATACAATGTGGGATGGCACCAGGCGGGCTGCAGAAATAATTGCTCAGGGAATCAAAGAAACAAATGATACCATAACTATTAAACTTTTTAACGCCGCCCGGTCGGATACAAATGATATAATCACTGAAATTTTTAAATCCCGCGGAATTGTGGTCGGATCGCCAACCATCAATAAGGGTGTGTTGCATTCGATTACCGCCCTCCTTGATATGGCTAAAGGTTTAAATTTTCAGCAGAAAAAGGCTGGTGCCTTCGGCTGTTACGGCTGGAGTGGTGAGTCAGTCAAATTAGTAAATGAGATGCTTACAGATGCCGGCTTCGAGTTGATCAACGAAGAAGGGCTGAGGATGATGTGGAGTCCGGACCAGGAAGCAGTCGCTGCAGCTAATGCTTACGGAAATGAAATTGGCAGGGCCCTCGCTTAGCTTTGCCTGAAAGCTATAATGACCCTGAAAGATGTTAAGTTTTGATCCGGCGGCCTGCGCAGTGCGGGTCGCTATTAACTTAAACAGAAGCGGGAAGATGGATCAGTTCAGCGAGCAGTGCTTATTGGCTGATTTTGCTCTGCGACAGGGTTTCAAGATTGCCTATGCCGTTCCAGAACAAATCAAGCAATCCGGCTAAATGCTTTTCTTCTATATCAAGATCATCTAAAACAACCATCCCGCCCACAACTATGCAGTTTAAAGCCAGAAAGAGGCGTCCGGCCATTTCCACATCAATATCAGAGCGTATTTCATCCAGCTCGATGCCTTTTTTAATCAAGACAGTTATACCATCCAACAATTCCTGGCGTCTTTTAATAACCCAGGACTGTAATTCCTGAAGATTGAGGGGCCGCTCGTTGAATAAAAGGTTTAATTTGCTGCGATTTTCTTTAATTAACTCAAGATGAGTGGTAATTATATCCTCCATAGTTTTTTTAACCGAAGACCCGTCAACAAAATGTTTGCTGAAAGATTGAAGGTAAGCATCAGCACAAAAAGAAAAGCTTTCTTTAAACAAATCCTCTTTACTGGAAAAATATTCGTAGACAGTTCCCTTCCCTACTTCAGCCTGCTTTGCTATCTCGGTAATGGTAACTTTATAAAAGTCATTTTCCAGAAACTGTTCCACCGCAGCAAGCAGAATCTGTTCTCTTTTGTTACCAGCACCACTTTTGTGATTGCTTATTGCCGTCATTTGGACAGAACCCCTTTCGTACAATCATCGTCGACCCTTTTAATTATGTTCACCGAATCACCGCCATTAACTCTTCGCCGGACATGCCGAGCATGATTATAATCACTAAAATTAGAAAAGTGACCACTACCAAACGCACAATAACCATCAACACAGGTCTTTCGATTCTGCTTAACAGACCGAACCGGGGCCTCCTGGTAATTGAACTCTCTTCTATTGCAGTCTGATCTCCCGCCATGCTCTTTTCCCTGGTCAAGACAATGTAAATTGAGGGGATCGCTAATAACAGGAGTAAAGTTCCTGTGATCTGCCCGCCGATAATGGTTATCGCCATTGGCGCCTGCAGCTGAGCTCCTTCACCAATTCCTAAGGCCAGCGGTAAGAGGCCAAGCCCCGTAGTAGCCGTAGTCATCAGGATCGGGCGGAGACGGGCAGAAGCGCCTTCTATGATTGCTTCTTTCAATCTCAAACCATGGATCCTGCGCTGCTGATTAATATAGTCAACCATAATAATTCCGTCATTAACCAGGATTCCGAAGAGCACAACCACTCCAATCATGGCCGGAACACTGAGGCTGCTCCCGGTAATCATCAGCGCTATGATCGATCCGGCGAAGGCCATGGGCAGGCTGAGGATAATAATGAAGGGGTGGAGCAGTGATTCAAACTGCGCAGCCATGACCAGGTAAACCAACAGGGCAGCTAAAACCACAACCAGCTCAAGCTCTGATAAGACATCCTCCATCATGGTAAAACTGCCCGACGGTTTAATTTCATAGCCAGAGGGCAAAGCAATTTCACTCACTTCTTCCAGGGCCTCCTCTGTCGCTGTGCCCAGATCAATATCCCGGTATTGAATCTCAATCTGACCGACGATCCTCTGGTTTTCACGAGGAATACTTTGCGGTCCAAAATCTTCAGTTAACTCGGCAATATCTTCAAGATAAAGGTATTCTCCGTTTTGGGTATAAAACCCGATACGCCCGAGGTCTTCAATTGTATTGATGCCGCTTTTTTCGTAACCAAGAATAATATCAAATATGCCATCATCGGTTTCAATACGGCTGACCGGGATTCCTTCCAGCGCCTGGCGCACAGCACCGGCCACCTGAGATTGGGTTACCCCTTTTTGAAGAGCTTCACCTTGATCAAGACGAATATGCACCTCAGGACGATCCATCTCAAGAGATGTTTGAAGGTCAGTAAAATTAGGGTTTGCAGATAGTATCGCCACAGCCTGCTCGGCAATCTCGGTGACTTTTTCCAGATCATCACCGATCACATCCAGATCGAGAGTCGTCTCCAGTCCGGCCGCCTGTAATAAAGATTCGCGGGAAAAAGACAGGCCCACATCATCGGAAAGAGTTTCTGCTTCTGCGCGGACTTCTTCCATTACCCGGTCCATTTCCCCGATCCGGTCAGGATCGATTTCAACCCTGATATCAGCCTGGTTCGACGTTCCACCGCCGCCACCGCCGCCGCCCATACCCATGAAACCGCCTCCGCCGATCTGGACGTCATAAGAATCTACCGCATCTTTTTGCTCTAGAATATTTTCAAGATCCTTAACGTAGTAATCGGTTTTCTCCAAAGTGCTGCCGGGAGGAAGGCTGATATCGATCGTAAAAGCCGATTCATCAGGCTGAGGAAATAATTCACTGCCCAGAGTATTAAATCCCAGTGCGCCAAAACCAACAAAAACCACGGCAAAGATGATCACCCACCAGGGGTGGCTGACTGCAGTGTTAAGCAATCTTCTATAAGTAGGTAACCGGGGGGCCTCAGATTTTTTAGTTTCGCCATCGCGACTCTTGCGCAGGGTACGCGAAGCCAGCAGAGGGATAACCGTCAGGGCTACTACCAAAGATGCGAGAATAGCGCAGGCAACTGTCAGGGCAAATTCCCAGAACAGCTCTCCAGCCAGGCCGGTCAGAAAGACCACCGGGAAAAATACACTAATCGTGGTCAAAGTAGATGCGGTAATCGCACCGGCAACCTCATGAGCACCATTTATGGCAGCATCAACAGGTTTTTCGCCCTGCTGGTAATGGCGGAAAATATTTTCACTGACCACAATTGAATTATCAACAAGCATACCGGCAGCCAGAGCAAGGGCTCCTAAGGTCATCAGGTTTATGGTCATGTCGGCAAAATAGAGTAAAGAAAATGTAAATATAATCGCTGAGGGAATACTCAACCCGATAAACATGGTGGTTCGCCAGTTTTTAAGAAAGAGCAGAAGCACAATAATAGCAAGTAAAGCGCCGCCGAGCAG
>PWEB01000120.1 GCA_003553305.1 Syntrophomonadaceae bacterium | reverse complement strand
ATGCCTTTGCCTGCCACCGGCTTGTTTTAGATGATCAGGGCAACCCGGCAGACTATATTTTTCTGCAGGTGAACAGCGCCTTTGAACAAATGACCGGTTTGAAGCGGGAAAATATCATCGACCGGAAGGTAACAGAAGTAATCCCCTCTATTGAGAAGGATCAATTCGACTGGATTGGCATTTTCGGCAAGATAGCCCGGCACGGGGGCAGCCTGAACTTCGAGCAGTACTTCGAACCGCTAAAGCGCTGGTATGCTGTAAAAGCTTATAGCGTTCAGCCCGGTTATTTCTGCACCGTTTTTAATGAAATAACCGCGCGTAAAGAAGAGCTGGCCTCGATGCGCTATCTCCTGGAACAGTCTACCAGGTTGATCGATTCAGAACCAACTACTTTTAATTACCGTGAATCGGTTCAAACACTGCAAAACCTTTCCGGGGCTAAATTCACGGCCTTCAATACTTACGAGGAAGGCAGCACCAAAACAGTAACCAGGGCTATCACGGGTCTTTCCTCCGCTATCAGCCATGCTGCAGAAATTCTCGGCTTTGAAATATCCGGCCGGGCCTGGGATATTAAACCCGAAAGACTGCGCAAAATCGAGGGAGGCAAGCTGGTCCGCTTCCGCACCCTTTTCGAAACTTCGATGGGGGTCTTAAGCAAAGCTACTTCTTCGATGCTGCATCAGTATTTCGGGCTCGGCGATGTTTACGTTATTGAACTGGCCTACGGCGGGCGGGAAACTATGGGCGATATTATATTTCTCATGCCGAAGGGAGAAGATATTCAAAACCGGGAGGCCATCGAACTGTACGCCGGGCACCTGGGCGCAGTACTGGGCCGTCTAAAGGCAGAAGAAATGCTGGTCAGGAATGAACAGCGTCTGTCTGCAGCCCAGATCAACGCGCGGGCCGGGTTTTGGGAATACGATATCAAGAAAGAGACGCTTTTCTGGTCCAGGGAGTGTGAAGCTCTTTTCGGCCTGGATGAAGGAGAATTTGAAGGGAACTTCGATGCTTTTCTGAAGCGGGTCCACCCTGAAGATAAAGAGTACGTTCTCTCCATGAACCAGCAGATTACTGAAAGCGGGGAAGGCATTCCGCTTGATTATGAATACCGCATTATCAAAAAAGATAAAAATGTGATCTGGGTAAAAGAGACTGCAGGTGTGGTTAATGGCAAGAACGGTAAGGCTGCTTTTGTCACTGGGTTTATAATGGACATTACCGAACGCACCCAGGCGGAGGAAGCAATGCGCCACAGCGAGCAGCGTTTTCAAAATATGTTGGCTCTAATACCGGATCTGGTTTCCATCCAAGACCCTGACATGAATATCGTTTATAGTAACTGGAGCGGTTTTGGCGCCGTAGCTGAAGAGAAAAGAGTTTTAAATACCAAGTGTTACAAGACTTACCGGGGTTTTGAGGATATATGCTCCGATTGCCGGGCCCTAAAGGTGATACAAACTGAAGAAGCTATCCAGGAAGAAGCAATGCTGCCCGGAGGGAACTGGATAGACCTGCGCATTATACCCATCTTAAGCCAGGATGGTTCTGTAGAGCTGTTTGTGGAGTGGGTCAGGGATATCACCGAACGCAAACAAGCAGAGCATGAAGTATTTGCCCAGAAAAAATTGCTGGAAGGGGTCATGGATAATATTTCAGACGTCCTGGCTATCCAGAAACCCGACCACACTATAGAGAGTTACAACCAGGCAGGCTATGATCTGCTTGGCAAGTCTGCGCAAGAAGTTAAAGATAAAAAATGCTATGAACTTATCGGGCGGGATCGGGAATGTGAAGAATGTACCACCCGCCAAGCATTACAAACCAAAAAGATGGAGCAGATGGAGAAGTATGTGCCCGAAATGGGTATTTACCTGGACTGCCGCAGCAATCCTATTTTAGACGAAGCCGGCAATGTAGAGCGAGTGGTAGAACATTTAAGGGATATCACCGAGCGCAAGCAGCGGGAAGAGCAGATAAACCAGCTTGTGAAAGAACAGGATATCCTGCTCAACAATATCGAAGATCAGATCTGGTACCTGACCGACGTAGAGACCTACGGAGCGGTAAACGAAGCCCGCGCTGCTTTTTTGGGCTTAGAAGTAAAGGATCTTGCCCATCAAAAAATGTGGGATTTATTGCCCTCGGCAGAGGAAGCGCAGGTTTGTATCGAGGGAAACAGGCAGGTCTTCAGAGATAAAAAGCCGCTGAATACCGAAGAATACGCGTTCAATGGATCGGGTGAACTCCGCTTATTAAATATTACCAAGACTCCCAGGCTTGATGAAAATGGCAATGTGCTTTCCGTGGTCTGTTCTGCAGCTGATATCACCGAGCGCAGGGCGGCCGAAGATGCCCTGGCCGAGCGCCTGGCCTTTGAAAAAATGACCTCAGAGCTTTCCTCCTATTTTGTCAGCCTGCCCCCCGAGCGTATAGACGAAGGGATAAACTACGCCCTGCAGACAGTAGGTGCATTTTACGCTGTCGACCGCAGCTATATCGTCCAGTTAACGGAAGATGGCAAATATATGACCAAAACCCACGAGTGGTGCGCCGAGGGAGTTGAAGAGCAGATAACCGGTTTAAAGAATCAGCCGGTAGAAAGCCTGTCCTGGTGGGCTGAGCGGATCAAAAAAGACAGCTACGTTTTCATCCCCGACGCCGCTGCCCTGCCGTCCGAAGCCGCGGCGGAAAGGGAAGCATTTCAAGATCAAGGTATCCGTTCCCTGCTTAGTGTACCGGTCACCAGGGGCAACCGTATCTTTGGCTTTCTTGGTTTTGATGCCGTCAGGGAAAAACGGGAATGGAGCGATGATCAGGCTGCGCTGCTAAAAGTGATTGCCGAATTGATTGTAAATATCCTGATCCGTAATGAAAACGATCAAACTATCCGCCATTTAAGTTTCCACGATCAGTTAACCGGCCTTTATAACCGCCACTACTTTGTCAACGAACTTAACCGCCTGGAAGATTCCCGCGCTTACCCGATCGCGATCATATCAGCCGATCTGGACGGACTAAAACTGATCAACGACACCCTGGGCCACAGGGAAGGGGACCAATACCTTAAAGAAAGCGCCCTGCTGCTGAAAGAAAACCTGCGCACCTCCGATCTGCTGGCCAGAATCGGCGGTGATGAATTTGCCCTGGTCCTGCCCGGGACTGATCAGGAAACTGCCGCAAAGCTGGTGCAGCGGATCCGGCGCAGCGCCGAGCAGTATAACCAGCAAAAAGCAGGCCTGCCGGTTAGTATCTCCATCGGCTTTGCTGTGAGCGAAAGTTCCAACCTTCCCCTGGAAGAAACCTATAACCTGGCCGACGGGTTGATGTACAAAGACAAGATTCAGCGCAGTAAAGAAGCCAAAACCGAAATTGTCAGGGCTATGCTCGCCACACTCTATGAACGTGAAGATTGTTACAGCGGCAACAATGAACTGGAACAGAAACTCTGCGTCAGGCTGGGCCAAAAAGCAGGCCTGAGCGAAAAGCAGCTGGCCGACCTCTTATTGCTGGCCCAGGTTCATGATATCGGTATGATTACCGTCCCCCGGGGATTACTACAGAGGCAGGAATCTTTAACCGGCTCAGAGCTGGAAAATTATCGCCAGCACACTGAAAGAGGTTACCGCATCGCCCTGGCCTCCCCTGAGCTGGAAGGGATTGCCGATCTGCTGCTCTACCACCACGAAAACTTCGACGGAAGCGGCTACCCCCGGGGTCTGCAGGGCCAGGATATCCCCATAGAGTGCCGTATCCTGGCTATCGTGGACACCTACAACGCTAT
>PWEB01000189.1 GCA_003553305.1 Syntrophomonadaceae bacterium | reverse complement strand
TTGGCTTAAATTTAAAAACTGTAATTTTGCGTCCACGCCCTGAAGCAACAACTCTTCCTTCTACTTTCCGATTATCCAGATACGGTTTACCTACCTGCAGTTCCTGACCGTCATTGAACATTAATACCCGGTCAAAAAGAACCGTCTCACCTTTTTCTGCGGGCAGCTTTTCCACGCGGATCGTTTTACCTTCTTCTGCATGATACTGCTTGCCGCCTGTCTCAATTATTGCGTACATAAACAAACCCCCTGTAAGGACTCGCCGAATTAGGTAGCCCGGTGCATAGCGGGGCTTTAAAACCATCTTCGTGCGGTTTTCAATCTATTGCAGAGTTTATCACGCAGACCTTCCTTTGTCAATCTAATAAAGTTCACTTTACTTCGTCTTTAGAGTGCCCCGGGCGAAGGTCCGGTTCACTTCTTTGATTTCAACTTTTACATTCTGCCCTACTTTATCACCGGCTCCCTCAATATTGATTACAAACCCCTGGATACGGGCTATCCCGTGATTAGAGTTCGCAGAGTGCGGCTCCTCAACAGTGATATCGATAACTTCTCCTACCTTAACCGGGAGCGCCAGGGCCTGAATCTCTTTTTGAGTGCCACGGGCTACAATTCGATACTGTTCAATATGAACATCTTCAGCGCCCCGGATAAAGATATTCCTGTTTAATTCTTCTTCTAGTTTTTTCAGGTTGCCTCCTCCAGTGCCAATAATTATGGAGGCTACCTCATGGTGCATTTCTACCAGCACAGCCTTGCTTTTTTCTTCCTGCAGCTGACGTTTCAGATCGCTTTCTATGCTGGTGCTGACCACAAGAGGAGTAAGCACCTTCCCCGAACCGGAACAGTATGGACAGGCCTGCTGAAGATATTCTGATAGATCCTGACGGACTTTCTTTCTGGTCATTTCAACCAATCCAAGATTGGTCAGACCGAGGACATAAGTTTTAGTCCGGTCATTTTTAATTGCCTTATTCAATTTATCAATGACTTTGCGCTGGTGATCTTCAATGCTCATATCAATATAGTCCACAATTATAATTCCACCGATGTCCCGCAGTCGAACCTGCCTGGCTATTTCCTCAGCAGCTTCGAGGTTAGTTTTTAGAATCGTATCGGCCAGGTTGCGGCGTCCGATGTAGCGCCCGGTGTTAACGTCAACAACAGTCAATGCTTCTGTTTCATCAAAAACCAGGTAGCCACCGCTTTTCAGCCAAACCTGGCGGGCCAGGGCCTTTTCAAGCTCTTTTTCCACCCCGTAGCGCTCAAAGATCGGTTCCTTTTCCTTGTAATGCTTAACCTTGGCTTTCAGATGGGGCGATATAAAATCTACAATTTCCCGAACCTTATCATATTCATGCTTGTTGTCAATAAGAAAGCTGCTAAATTCTTCAACGAAAAGGTCGCGGGCGATCCGGCAGGTTAACGATAAATCCTGGTAGAGGATAGCAGGGGCTACTTTTTGATCAAAACGGCTTGAAATGCGATTCCAGAGCTGAACTAAGAACTGCAGGTCCTGTTCCATTACATCGGTATCAACCCCTTCAGCCACTGTTCTTACAATCAGACCCAATTGATCGGGTTTAACTTTTTCCACTTCCCTGCGCAGCCGTTCGCGCTCCGTCTGACTTTCAATACGTCTTGATACCCCGATATAGTCTGCCCCGGGTACCAAGACCAGGTACCGCCCGGGTATGCTAATCTGACCGGTTACCCTGGCTCCCTTACTGCCATAAGGTTCTTTGATTACCTGAACCATAATTTCTTCTCCGGCTCGAAGCAATTTTTCAATTGAACCGCGGGTCGGTGGAGGGCTATCTTCATCCAAATCGGCAAAAATATCATCAACGTATAAAAAAGCATTTTTATCCAGACCTATATCGACAAAAGCTGCCTGCATTCCAGGTAAAACATTGGCCACAATACCTTTATACAGGTTTCCGACTACTCTGTGCTGCAAGGGTCTTTCAATGTCTAGTTCAACCAGCTTCCCATTTTCTAGTAAAGCAACCCGCGTCGCCCGGTTATCACAATTGACTATTATTTTTTTATCCATAAAAATCACTTCCCTTCAAACAAAGGCTGCAGGGATCCATCAACATCCCGGTACAACCGGACCCTGTGCAGCTCCCAGTAGACTGTTTGCAAGTGGTTATCACCTAGCTCCAGATCCAATTGTTCAAGAACAAAAGCGGGTGAAACCCCACCCTGGCTGCCCGCCTGCAGCAGCAAATCCAAATCCAGGGGGTGATTACCATCTAAATTTTTTAATTTTACATCAATAATATAAGGGCGCACATTAACATAAGTCTTCTTTTTGTTTTTCTTGGATGACCGGGGCGCCAGTATTTCATCTTTTTTCATCAAACTCTTCAGGGCAAACTGGCCTATTTGCGAAATATAATTTGGAGCTGGGGCCTCCTTTGAATCCGGATTATTAATCAGAGTAGCCCGATATAAAGCAGCACTGACCAGGGAGGGTAAAGGTGGCACCTGCTCATCAACGCTAAAAGCCCCGGTTAACTCCACACCTGCAGGCAGCTGTTCGCGTAAATGCATCATAAACTCTTCCGGCTGGATGTCTTCTGTTAAAAAAACCTCCCCGTATTCTTCCTCTGCGGTTACTCCCACGGGCAGTGGAACAGCCAAATTAAAACGAAGGTGAGGGTTAAATCCCTGACTATAGGCCACGGGCAGAGCGCTTCTTCGAAAAGCTCTCTGCAACAGACGCATCAAATCGAGATGCGAAATATATTTTAAAGGTTCACCGCAGGTGAATCTAAAACAAATCCTGTTCATAAGTCACTCCTTTTGACGGAACCACCGGCAAGCGCTTTCTCGTGCTCCCGGATAAAAACATCCTTGCTCACACCGCACTTCAGGTGTCCCCAGGGCAAAAAATCATCGTAATTAAAACGGCGGTAAGCATATTTATCCAGATCAATATTTGTTTCTTTTGCTGCTTTTTGCCACAGTTTAAATGAAAAATACTCATCCCACCCGTCAAAGCGGCATCCCAATCTCCAGGCTTGTTCCAAAAGCGAAGCCAGCTTACGATCCCCTCGAGAAAATACAGCTTCTAAAAAACTTGTCTCCGCATCATGCCAGCTAAGTTCAACGCCCGGCATTTTTTTAAAACCTCTCCGAATGATACCCTGGCGTGCTTTCACCTGATCCATAGAAAACTGGGGTTCCCACTGAAAGGGAGTGTTCACTTTAGGCACAAAAGTAGAAATACTGACCGCAATGCTTATTTTCCGCTTTGCTTGAGGACGAAACTCCTGCCTAATTTTCTGGCAAAGGGAAACAATTGCTTCAACATCGCTTTCTTCTTCGGTAGGAAGGCCAATCATAAAATATAATTTGAAGCCCTGCCAGCCCGCTTCAATCGCATCCCTGAGAGCAATAAAAATTTCCTCTTCCGAAATGTTCTTTTTAATGACCTGCCGCAAACGTTCGGTTGCTGCTTCCGGGGCAAAGGTAAGATTACTTCGACGACCATGGTGGACTTTATCAGCCAGTTTAACAGAATAAGAATCAAGCCGCAGTGATGGCAGGCTGCACTTCACTTTGCCTCCGGCAAAAACTTCATCTAAGTCATTGATCAGGGTGTCAATTTTTGGATAATCGGTGCTGCTTAGAGATGCTAAAGCCAGTTCGTCATAACCAGTTTGTTTGATCAATTTTTCTGCTGTCTCCAGAAGTTTTTCCCTGCTGCGCCTGCGAACCGGATGAAAAATAAATCCAGCCTGGCAAAAACGGCATCCCCTGCTGCAACCGCGAAAAAGTTCAATGACACCCCTGTCG
>PWEB01000232.1 GCA_003553305.1 Syntrophomonadaceae bacterium | reverse complement strand
TACTGCCGATGGTAATTCCAAGGGTTGAAGCAATGAATACAGTCCAAAAAGAACTGGTTCCCCTTAAAATCATACTTCCCGCAGTTAGAAGCACAATTGAAGAAGCAAAAGGGACACCAGCGCTTTCTGCAAACATAGCTGCAGCGATACCAAGTGAGCCATACTTGCTAACTAAATATTCCAGCAGTTCATGAAGCGGTTCAAGAAATTCAATATTATCCATAGTTTATCACTTCGCTTGTCCAGTTAATAAAGCATATATACCCCAATTGCCTGCTTCCGGTTCCAGTTGAGCTTGAACTATCTTAATGGGGGTTATTTCTACAGCCGGTTTAATCGCTTCAATTTTAATTTTTTCTACAACCTGTTCAAAAAAATCTGGCCTGTTAGCAGCGACGCCTCCTCCGATAACCATGCAGGTTGGATTTAAGATGGTTATCAGGTTGGACAGGCCAAGGCCGATATTTTGAATAGCTTGTTCGATGATTGTTTTGGCCAGAGTGTTCCCGGCATCGGCTTGTTCAAAAACCCATGATGTAGAGATAGATCTGTTTTCCACTTCGTTATATTCCCAAAGTGTTTCCGCGCTTTTTACCAGGGCACTGCCGGATGCCCAGGTTTCCAGACAGTTATTGCCATCGCATTTACAAACTCTACCTCGGCCGAAAGGTTTGGTATGCCCAATCTCACCGCCAAAGCCGTCGCTGCCGCGGAAAAGTTTGCCATCAAGAAATAAACCTCCGCCAATGCCTGTGCTCAGGGTTACATATATTACATTATTGTGTCCGCGGGCAGCCCCGTAATATACTTCGCCCACTACAGCGGCGTTGGCGTCATTTTCGGTAATGACCGGACATTCTAAATGATCCTGCAGGATCCTGCCCAGCGGAACTGGTTTATGCCATTCCAGGTTTGGAGATTGATGGACCGTTCCTGAGAGGTGATCCACAAAGCCGGCGATAGATATACCTAAACCGGCCGGGCATTTTACAGCACCCAGGCCGGTTTCTTTTAAAGCTGCGTTCATGCTTAACTTAATCGCTTCAGCTAGGCTTGTCGGATCAGCCGGTTTCGGTGTAGCCTTTTTCTCTTTGTAAAGAACTTTTCCCAGGCTATCAATTAAAAGCAATAGCATTTTCGTTCCACCGATATCAATTGTCCAGTAAAGCTCTGTTCTCATTTTTATCTATCTCCGAAGGTGGGTGCCTTTTTCTTCTCATATAAATAGTCTTCGTAGATATACATCAATTCTTTGTCAAAAAGAGTCCTTTTCATATCAACAGTTACACTTCTTATTGCTTCAAGCAGATCTGCTGCTTCTTCATTTGATAGATCAATGCCATATTCAACAAATTTCATTTTTATTGCTTTTGATCCGGAATGTTTGCCGATTACAATTTGTCTTTCCAATCCGACATCATCGGGGCTGAATACTTCATATGTTGAAGGATGTTTTAGCACACCGTCAGCATGAATTCCTGATTCATGGGCAAATGTATTGCTGCCAACGATTGGTTTGCCGGGGTAAAGCTGCCGGCCGGAAGCACGGGCTACGTATTCGCAAAGGTTGCGGAAATCTTTGGTTTTAACCCCGATATTTATATTAAATAAATGCTTTAAGGACATAGCTACTTCTTCTAAAGCGGCGTTGCCGGCTCTTTCTCCCAGACCATTTACCGTTACACCGATAAAGCGGGCTCCGGCTTTTAACCCGGCCAGCGAATTTGCTGTAGCCATACCAAAATCGTTGTGGGTGTGCATTTCAATTTCCATGCCCGTTTTATTAATCAACTCAGTGATGATATCGTAAGTTTTAAATGGTTCCAGGACGCCGATTGTATCACAGTATCGAATCCGGTCTGCTCCTGCTTCACGGGCCTGCCTGGCAAACTCAACCAGAAAGTCCATATCTGTGCGGGAGGCATCTTCAGCATTAACAGAGATATAAAGATCATGTTTGCTGGCAAATTCCACTGCTTTAGTCATGCTTTCCAGAACCTTTTCCCGGGATGTCCTCAGCTTATGATTGATATGAATATCGGATGTGGAAATAGAAATGGCTACGGCATCGACACCACAATCCAGGGATTGTTTTATATCTTCAATATTAGCCCGGTTCCAGGCCATAATGCTAGAATCAAGCTTATAGGAAACAAGCTCTTTGATATACTCTTTTTCATCACCACCCATAATTGGGATCCCCGCTTCAATCTGGTGGATACCAAGATTGTTTAGGATCTTGCCAATGCGCAGTTTTTCACGGTTTGAAAAAACAACACCTGCGGTTTGCTCACCATCACGCAAAGTGGTATCGACCAGGATAGGCAGTCCTTCTTTTATTGCTTCATGGAAACGTTTCATATTATTGAACCTCCTGTATTTCTATAATGATTGGTAAGGCTTGATGGACAGCCTTAAAATATTGCAAATTAAGGCTTGGTATGACCTGGCCTCATTTCTTGGGACGCGAACGAAAGCACCAGTTTGATTTTTCAAAACAGTGCTTGTGCGGAATACTCTTTATAGTTCTAATAGAGCTCTTCACATCAAAACCTTCCGCCTTGTTCCATCAATTTTATTTCCTTATTAATTGGAAGAATGTGCTTGTTAAGCTAACCTTTATATAACTTCTCATATTATATTTTATCTAAAGCTAAAAATAAATGCAAGCTGCTATAGAGAACCACCCGGAAATTCAAAAGGCCCTAGTATAGCAAAACCAGTCCACTAAGTAAAAAAGTTTCAGGGATCCGGAACCTAAAATTAGAGAATTCAAACTGGACGAGATCATTCTTCGTTAAGGTGCGGGTAGCGATAATTTGTTGGAGGATCAAGGTTTTCTTTAATCGTCCGGGGTGAAATCCAGCGGATCATATTCCACATGGAACCTGCCTTATCGTTTGTTCCAGAGGCCCTTGAGCCTCCAAAAGGTTGTTGTCCAACTACAGCCGCTGTTGGCTTGTCGTTGATATAAAAGTTGCCTGCAGCATGTGTAAGAATATCTTCTGCTTTCAGAAGGGCATCCTTGTCATTTCCTATGATACTGCCTGTGAGTCCATAAGGGGATGTCTCATTACACAGGTGCAGGATATCTTCATAATCGTCGTCATCATAAGCGTAGATCGTTAAAACCGGACCAAATATCTCTTCTTGCATAGTCTTAAATTTCGGGTTTGTAGTCAGTATTATCGTAGGCCAGATAAAGTAACCTGTAGATTGATCATATTTTCCACCGGCAATTATTTGAGCCTCGGTTGATGTTTTGGCATAATCAATGTAGCTTGTAATTTTGTCAAAGGCTGCCTTATCTATAACTGCACCCATGTAGTTGGTAAAGTCTTCTATATCACCAACTTTAATGTTTTCCGTGGTAGTAATCAGATCGTCTTTTAAATTATTCCATAAACTATTAGGAATATAAGCTCTACTGGCCGCAGAACATTTTTGACCCTGGTATTCAAATGCTCCCCTGACCAAAGCAGTTATCACTTCATCTTTCTTAGCAGTGGGATGAACTACCACGAAATCTTTGCCACCGGTTTCGCCTACTATCCGGGGGTAACTCCTATAATTTTCTATATTTTGACCTACTATTTTCCACATGTTACGGAAAACTTTTGAAGAACCGGTGAAGTGAATACCTGCCAGGTGGGGATGTTTAAAAACCTGTTCACCAATTTCTAAGCCGCTGCCGGGTATAAAGTTAATCACACCGCCAGGAAGGCCGCATTCTTCTAATATATGCATGACCAGGTAATTTGAATAAACCGCTGTAGAGGCCGGTTTCCAAAGCACTGTATTTCCGGCCATTGCCGGAGCT
>PWEB01000164.1 GCA_003553305.1 Syntrophomonadaceae bacterium | reverse complement strand
TTGCTGTCTATATTGAGGGTGCCCTGTAAAGAAAGAGCCAGTTCCCTCATGTTGACTATCCCCAGGCGGTTCCCGCTTGTATAAACATTAAGGCTATTTTGCATGTCGAACCCCCTGCCGTTATCGCTAACCTTCAATTCAGAATGGAAAGGAGTTATATCCAAATAAACCAAGATTTCACTGCAGTTCCCGTGGCGAAGCGCATTCCCGGTTGATTCCTTGATGATCCGGTAGAGAGTTTTACAGATGGCCGGGTTTAGGTGTATTGCACTGCCGTTAATGGTGTGTTTGATTTTGATTTCGTTCATTCTGGCCAAAGTATCCAGGTAATCACATACTTGTTTAATGAAGGTTTCGTTGGCCTCCTGCTGCGGATTCAGGCGGTAAATCAGGGATCTTAGCTCACGGGAGGTTTCTGCGGATAGGGTTTTGATATCTTTAAAGGTTTCCTGGTGAATGCTATCTAAAAGATGATCGGTTTCCCTGGAAAGAGCATCAATGCTGTAAACAATGCTGAACAGGTTTTGCGAAATAGAATCATGAATCTCATTGGCAATCCGTTTCTGTTCATCAAATACCAGCAGCTTTTCCGCAAATTTTTCCGCCTCGCTCCTGACCACCGCAATTGAGCCTAATTCAGCCAAAACTGATAATATTTGAATGATTTCTTTAGTGCTGAAAGTGGTGTTGGACTGTATGCAAGACAGCATGCCAAAGCAGTGTGGACCTTTTTTAACCGGGACACTGATTAGAAAATTCTTATGACCTTCTTGCGTATTCAGTTCCTTAGCGATAGGTTCTTTGTTAAAACGGATTTCCGACCAAACTTCAAGTAGCGTTTCGTGCCATTCCTCTTCAGGATGAGTGTCCCGCGGCCCTTTTACGGCATAGATAGGAGTATAATTCCCATCGCTATCTTCGTTACCGGTACTTTCCATCCAAAACATTGTTTTTTCACTATCGGTCAGGGCCCGAGCGTAAGATGCAAACAGATCGATTACCACTCGCGGATCGTTTTGGCTGGAAACTGTTTCCACAGCCTCATAGACTGCCGAGATGTGTTGTAGTACCCTTTCTTTTTGTTTAAACATGGACAACCATTCCGTGGTTTGTTCGGCAAAGCGTATAAATAAAGAGAGGTTTCCGGAAAAGGAAAGGGGATTGATTCGTGGTTTAATCCACCCGACAAAAACTGCGGTTACAGCTTTATTTTCCCCTCTCATCGGTAAAGCGATCCATTGCCTGTCTTCGCTGATCAGGATTTTTTTTGCACTTAATCCGGAAAGTTCCGTCCAGCGCCTTTTCAGTTCGATTTGAATAAAAGGAATTGTAGAAGAAACTTTTCCCTCATTTGAACTGATTATATCGAAGGCAATTGAATCAGGATTTGATCTTGGTTGAAAGCCGGGGGGAAGGGTTAAAACGGCGGCTTCTTTAAAAGGAAAAATATTGATTAAACTGTCGATCAGGGTGGTGTAGATGTCTTTCCGGCTGTTGTAGGATACCACTTCTTTTTGAAATAGTGAAAGGCCTTTAAAAACCTGGTAGTTGGCGGAAAGGCTTTCCTGGGCGGAAATAAGTTCTCTCTGCTGGCTGCTTCGTTCCAGGCTTCTTTCAGATATTTTTAAGTGTACCCGGGAGTATAATTGGATAATGAAGGCAATTACCATCAGGTTCAGGGCAGGGTGAAAACTGCTGATAATTAAATCGGCATGGATGCTCTCCGAGATAACAAAGTAACTGTGAAAAACTAATGCTCCTGCGAAAATAGCGCCAAGCAAGAGCCAGGCCAGCAGGAAAGTAAGTAAAGTAGAAGCCACAATAAAGGGATTTAAGGCATACCAGAGGAAGGGACCGTTAAAACCGCCGGTAAAGGTCAGTAAAAATGAAATGCCCAGGGCTTCGATAATGAGTAAGATAGAAGTGACCAAATTATTTTCACGGAAGTGTTCATAGAGAAAAATTAAGAGCACAGCCGTGCTTAAAAGCAGGAAAATTAAGCTTAACTGCGTATAAAGGTGAAAATTTCCAGGATACAATAAGAAAAGCAGGGAAGATAGGGCCAGGGAAGCAAAGCGGTACAGGCGCAAAAGGGTAGTCACCCTCATTTCTGTTAACCCGCTCCAAAGCCGGTTTAACCGGCTTGTTTCTTCAGGAGCATCAGGCAGGGTCTCATCAATAATTCCCATAGCTGATTTTAAATCAAACTCAGCATTCATAACTACTCCTCCTGACCGAAAGTAAGATGGGCAACCTATGCTATTTATGTTAAATATCTTCGGTGTTGACTTATGTTATTTCTACATTAACAATTTAAATCCTTTTTTAAAATATGCAAAAATTCGAAAGTACACTTACGAATTTCCGCATATCTTTTGATCTACTACTTATTGACCATAAAAATCTACTACTTTTGAGTAATTGTTAATACTCGTTCTCATTGCTAAAATTTAGAATAGATATATTTAAGATAGATATAATTGTATGCTATTTTGTATCGGAGGTTTGCTGTACTCATGGATCAATCTAAGCACGCTTCCAGTAAGAGCAGCGATCAAGACTCCGGCAACCATATTCTAAAGATTTATACCCTGGGCCGTTTTCAGGTAAGGTTCGGTGAAAGAATGCTTTTTGATGCAACCGGTCGTTTCAAAAAGATCGGTGAGCTTTTAATGTACCTGATAACCCAGCGGGGCAAGCATGGCACCCCTGAAGCAATTCTTGAAACCATCTGGCCGGATCACGAGTATACCAATCCACGGAATGTTTTTAAAAATATGATCTACCGCCTGAAGCAGAGCCTGGAGCAGATGCAGATCCCCGAAGCAAAAACTTTGATCAGCTATTCCTACGGTGCCTATGGCTGGAATGTTAATGCGCAGTACTGGTTGGATGCAGATGTTTTTGAAAACCTCTGCCAGGAGGCCCGCGGATTATCGAATATAGACCCCTTTTTAGCTGCTGAAAAATACAGGGAAGCCCTGACCCTTTATCTCGGACATTACCTTCCCGAATGCCAGCCCTGTAGCTGGGTTATGACCAAACGCCACTATTATAGACGTTTGTTTGTCAGGAGTGTATCCGACCTGTTAGCTTTCCAAAAAGAGCACCGCCTTTTCTCCCAGATAACCGAGGACTGTGAAAAGGCCCTTTCCATCGAGGAATTTGATGAAAATATTCACCTCTTTTACATGGAAGCCCTACTTGAAGAAGGCAAAACAGCCCAGGCCAGGACACACTACGAATATATCACTTCTCTCAATTATAATGAACTCGGTGAAAAACCATCACCTGCCATGCAGCGTATCTATAAAGCTATAAAATTGAACAGCGCAAAAGCAGAACTAGATTATATTGATCTGCGCCAAATGCTTGTAGATAGGGATGAAGCCCAGGGTGCCCTTCTCTGTGAACCAGACACCTTTCGACTTTTCTGCCGTCTGGAAAGGCGCCGCGCAGAGCGTGAAAATCGCTCTGTCCATGTGGGACTGCTTTCTCTGACCGGACCCACCCTTCAGACTGCTTCCTCCAAACAGCTTCAGCAGTCCATGGAATGTTTGCGGGAAGTGCTGATAAGAAGCCTTCGCAGGGCTGATATGATTTCTGCCTGGAATGATACTCAGTATACAGTGCTGCTGCCCGGACTTAACCTTGAACAGGCGGAAAACCTTTTACAAAGAGTACGTGAAAACTTCAAGGCAGCCAGGCTTGTTGAGGACATGGTTTTAAGAAGCAGCGTGCACTCCTTTTTACCCCCCGAATATCGCTTACCCCAGGATTAGGCAACATCTTAAAATCTTTTTTTGAAATAAACCGGCATATGACTGTAATATGACCGTT
>PWEB01000198.1 GCA_003553305.1 Syntrophomonadaceae bacterium | reverse complement strand
TTGTGCCTAAGTCAATTCCAAGTACTTTTCCCATTTTTACTTCCTCCTCACTTGTCTGATTTGCTAATTTAGATTATTCACGGCAAACTTTTACCATGGCAGGACGCAGGACCCGCTCATAATGCCAGTAGCCTTTTTGAAGCTCTTCTACAACATTACCCGGTTCTTCTTCACTTTCCACTTCCATTACAGCATGGTGACAATGCGGATCAAAAGAAGTTCCGGCTGCTTCCATCACCCTGACTCCTTCTTGTTCCAACACTTGAAACAACTGCTTATAAATCATTTCTAAACCATTAACATATGACTCCGGAACATCTTTATCAGCTCGGGCCTGTTCCAATCCCCTTTCCAGGTTATCCAAAATCGGAAGCAGTTTACACAGAAACTGATGCAAACCATACTCTCTGGTTTCTTTTTGCTCCATTTTACTAATACGCCGCAGGTTATCCATTTCAGCCTGCTTGCGTTTGATCTGATCCAACAACTCTTCTTTTTCTTTCTCCCAATTAATCTCTGCAGTTTCAGGATCAGCTTGATCTTCCACTTCTTCCCCCGGTTCATCCTCTACTAGTTCGGAATCACCAAAAGACATTACTTTTTCCTGATCTTCTTCAGCATCTTTTCCTTCTTTATCCTGGCTAAAACCGCTTTCTTCTGTGGCTTCATTATCGATCATATCTTCCTGCTGCTTCTCTTGATCTTCGGCTTTTTCAGTTTGTTTTTCTTTTTTGTTTTTCCTGCTCATCATAAATTTCACCTGCTCGCCTAAATAATTAATTAGTCTATCCGGCCTACACGCTAACCTTTAGTTCCAGGTTACCTCATGAACTAAGACTTTGATTCAGATGATCAACCAGGCGCCGCATTACACTAATTACCCGGCTATAGTCCATTCTGGTTGGTCCAAGCACACCTAATGTACCAAGAGTTTTATCATGAATCCGGTAAGTCCCCGTGATCAGAGTGCATTCTTTAATGTCTTCGCATTCATTCTCAGCACCGATTCTTACAACAATATCACCTTCACTCGAATTATCTTCCAAAATCTTAAAAAGCAGTGGTTCCTGTTCAAATAAATTCAGCATCCGGCGAATCTTATCAACATCTTTAAATTCAGGCTGGTTTAGTATATTGGTCGTTCCACCCAAAAAAACCCGGATCTGTTTCTCCTCTTTCAAACTCTCTTCCAATAGGATAAAAGACTGCTCCAAAATCTCAAGTCGTTTGAAAAGATCCCGCTTCAACTCGTTAATCAAAGACGTGGTTACCTGATCTATGGTCAGTCCATAAAGTTTTTGGTTTAGATAAGAAACAACCTGGTGCAATTCAGATTGGCTCAACTGCTGCTTCAGGTTAATTACTTTATTCTTAATGAACCCGGTATCGGTAATTAAAACCACAAGGCCGCGCTGTTCATCCAAAGGCAGGATACGCAGCTGATGAAAAGCACTCTTTTTAAATTGAGGCCCCATTATCAAAGAGGTCTGATTTGTTGCCGCTGATAATACTCGCGTCGAATTACTGATAATTTGTTCTATTTCACGCATCTTTTCTGCGCTTAATGTACTATTTAGATCAAAGTCATCATCACTTTCCTCATAGGACTCCATCAGATTATCCACATAATAACGGTAGCCTTGCTGAGAGGGGATCCGGCCGGCAGATGTATGCGGCTGAATTAAATAACCCGATTCCTCCAAGTCAGCCATCTCGTTACGAATAGTAGCTGAACTCAAACCAACAGGATAAGAGCGGGCAACAGTACGCGAACCCACCGGTTCCGCAGTTTTAATATAATTAACCACTACAGCGCGAAGAATTTGCCTTTTCCTTTCATTTAAAAGCTCTGTCATATCTGAATCCCCCATTCCACCCTTTAGCACTCTATTACCAAGAGTGCTAAAGCTAATAAGAAAATAACATTTTCCAGGGGGGGTTGTCAAGTTGACAGCCTTAAATATTCAGCTTAAATTATAAAAAAAGCTAATTGGATTTCAGTCTTTCCTGGTAATTAGCAATAGCATTATGCAGGGCATCTGCTGCCAGATTTGAACAATGCAATTTTAGTGGGGGTAGCCCACCGAGTTCATCGGCAACATCCTGGTTTGTTATCTGCATTGCTTCATCCAGCGTTTTACCTTTAACCATTTCTGTCAGCATGCTGCTGCTGGCTATAGCTGCCCCGCAACCAAAAGTCTGAAACCTGACATCTTCAATCAGTCCATTTTGAACCTTTATGTAAAGCTTCATCGTATCACCACATTTAAAACTGCCGGTTTCACCAATACCATCGGCATCAGAAAGCTCTCCAACATTGCGGGGGTTGTTAAAATGCTCAACTACTTTTTCATTATACATACTGCTTTCTCCTCTCTGCTGTCAAACTGTTTACTGTCTGTTTGCTTGATATATTTACTGCCGCGAATGATATGTCGGAGAAATATTCCTCAACCTTTCAACTATGGGAGGCACTTTTTTTAGGACAAAATCGACATCTGCATCACTGTTACCCCGGCCAAGGCTAAAACGCATAGAACCATGCGCAATTGAAGGATCAAGCCCAATAGCCGAGAGCACATGTGATGGCTCTAAAGACCCGGAAGAACAGGCTGATCCACTGGAAGCAGCGATACCTTCCATATCAAGAGTCAGGAGTATGGATTCGCCTTCTATATGTTTAAAACTCACATTTATATTACCGGGTAGACGCTCTTCAGGGTGACCATTTAATGACACATCGTCGATCTTCAAGAAACCCTCTACCAGACGGTCTCTTAAAGATTCTAAGTGCTTCTTCTTTTCGGGTATTTCCGAAACTGAAAGCTCCAGCGCCTTGCCCAGACCAACTATGCCGGAGACATTCTCCGTCCCTGGTCTTAATTTCTCTTCCTGACTTCCACCCCGGTATAAAGGATCGATTTTTATCCCTTCTTGCACATAAAGAGCTCCTATACCTTTCGGTCCATTAAACTTATGTGCCGCAAGAGATAGGAAATCAACATTAAGGTTATTTAAATCAACCGGCAGCTGCCCAACTACCTGGACAGCATCAGTATGAAACAAAATACCATTTTCCCGGGCCAAAGAACCAATTTCAATAATTGGCTGTAAGGTTCCGATCTCGTTGTTGGCCGCCATAATAGAAATAATAAAAGTATCATCTGTTATTGCTTCCCTGACCTTTTCAGGATCAACCCTTCCATACTGATCAACCGGCAAATACGAGACCCTGTGCCCTTCATTTTCAAGATCGCGGCAAACATCAAGCACAGCGTGATGTTCGATGCTTGAAGTAATAATATGCCCCCCCGCAGCTCTATTCTTAGCTACTCCACGTAAAGCAAGGTTGTTAGATTCTGTCCCCCCGGATGTAAAATATATTTCTTCAGGATTGGCCCCCAGGGCTTGCGCTGTTTTTTCACGAGCCTCTTCCACCGCACGACGGGCTTCTCTGCCCAAAAAATGCGGACTGGAAGGATTGCCAAATTGGTTTTTTAAAAACGGAAGCATGGCATCAAGAACTTCTTCTCTAACCGGAGTGGTTGCTCCATGATCCATATAAACCAGCGAACTTTGCATTTTTATTCCTCCTGTCTCAAGGTTAGATTATGTAGGTCGTCTCAAAACTAATCAATTCATTAAGGGATACTTCATCTAATACATCATTAATCTTATCCCTTAATTTTTTCCAGACCTGCCTGGTCAGACATCCTTCTCTATTATGGCAGCAGGGTTCACTTTCATCCTCCGCAAGACAGTTTACCGGAGTTATCGGACCTTCAACAGCCCGGACAATATCGCCAACATTTATCTCCTCAGGCGGACGTGAAAGAAAATACCC
>PWEB01000073.1 GCA_003553305.1 Syntrophomonadaceae bacterium | reverse complement strand
ATATGTGGAACTCAGGTTTAAAAACAAGATCGATAAAAAGTGGGTTTCCTGGTTTGACGGCTTGGAGCTTGTTGCCACTCCGGAGAATGAGAGTGTAATCCGCGGTAAAATAGAGGATTTTTCAGCCCTGTATGGGCTGATCGAAAAAATAAGCGGGCTTGGGTTGGAACCGGTTGCGATTAAATATGAACAGGTAGGTATAAATAAAAGCTTGGAGTGATAAAAGTGCAGTCCATAATTGATTATCCCAATATTAAATTGTTCTTAACAGCAATATTTAAGAAGCAGAGTTTAAATAAGAGAAATAAGGTGTGCCCGGAACAAGCATTAAAGCAGGAAGAGAAGCTAAAGTGGATGGAAAAAGAGAAATCCCGATATTATAAGCGGTATTTCTTGGGGTAAGCAAGTGAGCAGACCAGGGCAACCTGATTAGCCCCGGTTATCCATCTAACAGGTTCAGGGAGCGGGCCCGGGCCGCGGCATCGGTTCGGTTTTTCGCTCCCAGTTTTCCGTAGATGTTACGCAGGTGCCATTTCACAGTGTTCATTGACAAATATAATTGGGTTGAAATCTCCTGGTTGGATCGGCCGGAGGAGATAAGCCTTAATATTTCCAGTTCTCTGTCGCTAAGTGGTTCAATCATTTTTTCCCGTGAGAGCTGACTGCCATGCTTAGGGGCCGGAGCTTCTGGAAAAGCAAGGAGGAGTTTACTGATAAATTCAGGATATACACCTTTTCATTTGATCGATACCAGTTAGCGGCTAAAGCGTGCAATTTTTAAAGTTCACCTTTATAGTTATTTTTTAATCTATTAAGCAGCAACAAGAAATTTTATTCGGACCAGGTGGCTATATACTGCAGGCCGGTGAGGATGGGTGCAGTGGGATCGATTTTCCAGCTGCCGGGGAGATCCTGTTCCCGGGCTACCATGGCAAAGTGGCACATGGCGATACCCATGTCGAGGTTTTGCAAACGGATCTTGCCCAGGATCCGGTTAAAGAGTTTACTCTCTTTTAAAAACAAGTGGAATTTCCCCGCTTCATCTTTGATGATCCGCCAGGGCTGGCGGTTTGATGCCGAGGGGCCGAGGCGCACTGCTTCTAAGGGATCGTGGTATCTTTTAGCTTCATTATCGGTAAGCGGTGCTTTACCGCCGGGGCCGAAGAAAACTTCAGACCAGGGTTTGCGCTTCTTGGATTTAGCCGCGAGGCGGGTCAGGCGGTCTGCGGATGTTGTTTTATTTACCGGATGGCCAACCGGGGTGATCGCCGGCAGTAGTTCGCCTGTGTCAAGGCTCATCTTCCGGGCAAATGCTGCCCGCTTAAAGGTGCCGCCCAGCCAGCAGGTGCCCAGGCCGAGGCTGGTCGCTTTAAGGATGATCTTTTCCATACAATAGCCCAAGTCTTCCATGGCGCCGGGTGCATCTTTTACCGCACCCAGGAGATAGAGGCGGGCGCCCTTAATAAAGCCGTAGGTGCCCAGGCCTCGCATTTCTTTTTTATCCAGCGGCTCCAGGGCGAGTATTTTAAAGCGCGGGGTTATGCCAAAGGGCCCGCTTCCCAAAGTTTCGATGTAATCTTCAAGGTCCCGGCGAAGTGTTTCTTCTACCGGGCGACTGGAATAGCTGCGCACCGAGATCCGTTTTTTGATTGCTTCAAAAGCATTAAATTCTTCTATCATTGATTTTTCTTGCCCGGGGTATTCTCTCATTAGATTCACTCTCCTATAAATCAGATTCAGGTTTCCAGGTAGTTTTTAGCAATTTTATCCCAGGAAAAGTACTTTTCCGCCAGCTGGTGGGCCCTTTGAGCCAGGTGAGCCCTTTCTTTTTCCGTAAGGGTTTTCTGGTAATCGAAGAGGGCATTGATATTGTTGGCCAGATTGGGAACGAGGCATTCATCCAGAGGCAGGTGCCTGATACCGGCTGCTTTAAAGACCTCCTGTAAGTTTTCTTCATAAACGTCTATAACATCTGCAAAACCGGAGTGGTATGTTTGCACCGGCAAAACTCCGCAGGCCAACGCTTCAACCCCCACCAAACCGAATGATTCAGGGAAAATAGAGGGGGCCACGGCGACATCGGCGCAGGGAATAAGCATCCTCAGTTCTTCATGGTCCATGATTCCTGTCAAGATGACCTGTTTGGAGATCCTGCCTTTGCAGGCATTCCGGTAGCGGGAAGCTCTGCCCGGGTCGGAGAGAAGGCTTTTCAAACCTTTGCTGAACTCATTTTCAGAGGCATCATCAAGACCAAAAGAGTGAGGGCTGGTGATCATCTCCAGGGCAAGATCAATTCTGCCCTGGTCGAGCAATCCGGTGATCGCTTCTAAGTATTCCCGGGCTGCCCCGAAACCGACCAGGATCAAGCGGGCCTGCGGGTATTTTTGTAAGACCAGCGGCATAGCGCCAAGCAGCAGATGGATTCCCTTGGTCCAGAGATATTTACCGTAGTAAAGCACTATTTTCTCCTCTGCCCAGTTGATCTCAGCCAGTTTATCGGCGGCGTCTTTATCTAGGGCCCAATCATCGGTGCGGTTCCTGAAACCTGTAAGCAGTTCCCTGATTCCTGAAGCACTAGACACGGCTTGCAGCTTTCTAAAGAACTCTTTTTTTTCTGCGGTGCTTTTGCCGCTGTCTTTTGCTGCAACCGATCTCCGGAGCTTTTCGTTTAGTTCGCTGATCTGTTCCTTTTTTTCATCCGGACTGTTTAGGGGTTTAAAAAGCCCGGTATTGACTCCTGCAAAAATAACCCGGCATTTATCTTCCAGGCCCGGCAGGTCTGAAAAGTAAGCGGTGAAATCTGTGCGGGAGTGATTTGAAACGAAGACAAGACCATCAGCAGCATTAATGCCTTTCAGGGCATAACAGCGCAGAAAATCGCTTTTGCGCACGGAAAAGTTTAAGGCGCTTCCATGGACGGTTACCAGGTGCCGGCTTCCCTCTTTTCCGGAACCGGCCAAGGCCCTTGCCGTGTAGACAGGCTGCATGATGGTGTGCTGGCTAATGACTAGATCCGGTGACTCTTTTTTAAAAACCGTTTCAAGAGCAGCGCGGTTTCTTTCTAAATAGTTTTCAAGCTCGCTCTCATTAAAGGCGGGGAATTCTTTTACTTCAAAACCGGGATAGCGGTCGTAGACATAAACCGGCATAAGCCCTCCTATTTGGGGGCGGTAGTGCAGGCATTCGCCCGGGTAGGCAGTGTTGCGCTCAAATTCTAAATTGGTCTCGCGGTTATCTTCATGGAATGTTTCGCTCCGGGAAATGAAATCAATTTCTCCCGGTTGATGTTCCTGGCTGAATAACAGCACCCTGTGGCCATGTCGGCAAAAAGTGCGGCAGAGGTTGGAAACATAAAGGTTGCTGCCCGTTCCGTGCAAAAGATAGCCGTGGACTACAGTAATTAGCATTTAATCTATCCTTTCATTTATCCGGAAATATATAACCGGGGGTGGATTAAATCGAAAAACAGCTTGTTGAAAAGGCCCTGCAGGTTGGAAAGAAAATAATCAGGCCGGGCAAAACTAAACCGGTGACATAGAAATGGCCGCTGTTTACGGCCTGGTTTTGGTCGGCAAAGTAGAAGCCACATAGATTTTACTTTTATCGCCCCATGGATGAAAGCCTTCTGCTATGTGTTCCCATTCGTACTTTTCGTAGTAACTATTAAGGTCAGTACAGAGGTATATATTTTTATAACCTGATTTTGCCGCTTCCGCCCTGCCATGATCTAAAAGCTTTGCTCCTAAATTATTCCCTCTTTCACTTTCTTCTATGAATAAAGCACATAACCAGGGGTATAAATCCTGTCGGCTAATAAAATCATTGGTTATAAGACCATAACCCCCTATGATTTGATT
>PWEB01000290.1 GCA_003553305.1 Syntrophomonadaceae bacterium | reverse complement strand
CCCCTGGGAACTGCTTGATCCGGCAGGTTGGGAAAATTGAGCAAAAGCTCTTCTATTTCAGCATCTACAATGCGCAGTTTCTCATCAAATTCTTTTATCTTTGACGAAACTTCTCGCATTTCTTCTTTTTTTGCCTGCGAAACTTTACTGTCGGCGCCGGCTTTGCCAATTTCTTTCGAAACCCGGTTACGGGTTTGCTTTAACTCTTCAACATCCTTCAACAAATTACGTCGCAGACCGTCTTTGGTCAAAAGCCCATCCAGATCTCCCGCTTCACCTTTTAAATGCATGGCTTCTCGAACACGATCAGGGTTTTCCCGCACAAACTTTAAATCTAACATTATATACCTCCCGCAAGCGTTTTTCCTCAGTATATTGCTACATTTTTTCCGGAGCAATGATCCCGAGCAGAGCCAAGCCGTTAGCCAACACCTGCCTGGTGGCACTGATCAGCAGCAGGCGACCGTGTTTCAGTTCAGCTTCACTACTCAAAACCGGACAATTATGATAAAGGCGATTAAAATCGCGGGCAACATCGATTAAGTAACGAGCCAGGACTGACGGCCGGTAGCTTTCTGCAGAGGTTATAATTTTTTCGGGCAGCAGAGCCAGCGATTTGATCAGGCATATTTCTTCATCCTCAACCAGCAGGGAAACAACCCGGTCATCCCACTGCAGAAAATCTCCTCCTGCTTTCCTTAGAATACTGCAGATTCTGGCATGGGAGTATTGAATATAGGCTGCTGTTTCACCTGAAAAATCGAGTACCTTTTCCCAGTCAAACTCAATATTCTTAACCCGGTCATTGCTTAAGTCACCAAAACGAACTGCACCCAGACCAACTGCCTGGGCTGCGTTTTCTTTGTCCTCCAGATCAGGATTTTTTTCTTCAATAATTGCACGGGCCATCTCGATTGAACGTTGTAAAACTTCTTCTAAAAGAATTATTTTACCAGCCCTGGTGGACATACGCCCCTCTTTAAAACGGATCATTCCAAAAGGAACATGAACACACTTGGAAGCCCATTCAAAGCCGAGCAGCTCGAGCACTTTGAATAACTGCTGGAAGTGCAGAGTTTGTTCGGCACCGACAACATAAAGCGAACGGGCAAAAGCAAACGTTTCATGGCGGTAGATCGCTGCAGCCAGATCACGGGTTATATAGAGTGTAGCACCATCCTGCTTGCGCAGCATAACAGAAGGCAAGTTGTAAGGCTCAAGATCCACCATCAGGGCCCCTTCGCTTTCTTTGGCAATCCCTTTTTCCTGTACGATATCTATAACCCGGTCAAGCATTTGATTGTAGTGACTTTCACCGTGATAGTATTCAAATTCGATCCCGAGCAGACCATAGATCGACTCATAGGTCTCAAGGCTTAGTTGACGAAAACGGTTCCAGTAATCTACTGCTTCTTCGTCACCATTTTCCAGCTTTTTAAACCAGGAGCGCGCTTCATCGTCCAGGGAAGGATCTTCCTCCGCCTTCCTGTGAAACTCCACATAAAGCTGGTACAGGTAATCCACGGGTTTATCCTCAAGTAGTTGTTCTTCACCCCAGCGCTTGAAAGCAACAATAAGCTTACCAAATTGCGTGCCCCAGTCTCCCAGGTGATTAATACCAATGCTGTTATAACCAAGCGCGTTGTAAATCAGGTATAAAGCATGTCCGATCACGGTAGAGCGAATATGCCCGACCCCGAAAGGCTTGGCTATGTTGGGGGAAGAATAATCAACAGGCACATTAGCTCCCTGACCCAGATTAGTTTTACCATATTCATTGCCCTGTTCCCAAACCTGGCGCATAACTTCACGGCTATATGCTTTTGGGTCAATATGAAAGTTAAGATAAGGCCCCACTGGAATAGCCTTTTCCCAAAACTGACCTTTTTGTCCGGACAGTTTTTCACTCAGTTCTTTGGCTATAAGAGGCGGGGGCTTTTTCATGCTTTTAGCAAGCGTAAAGCAGGGAAATGCAAGGTCGCCATAAGTCGGATCCGGAGGTACCTCCAAAAGATTTAGCACTTCAGCAGGCTCAAGCGATACCAACTGGGCGACAACCTGTCCGACCTCTTCTTTAAACTTCTGCATATGTTCTCTCCTTCTAACTGTGCAGGATTCTTACTGTTCAGGATTTATATAGTATTGTTGAAGGAAAAACCGTTTCAGAGATGGGTAACCGTCCGGTGGTGTCCAGCTTTCACCCTCAACCAAAATTTCCACCCTTTGGGTGCGACTATTTTCAAAAACAGTCATAAAAAGGGCGTCCAGCAACAATTCAGCTTGAAGCTGAGCCTGTTCGCCACCATCTTTGGTAAATGCATCCTTAAAAGTACTGCTCAGGTTAATCTTCGATTTATCTTCAGAAATCTTAAGATCAAGCAGGCTCAAATCAGTCGGTACAAAAGGTAACCGACGACAGGCGTGCAGCGATTGTTCAACCTTGTTATTTAAGTCAGTTTCATCTTCGTTTGCCTGACCGGCTTCATCGATCTTCAGGTAGTAGCGATTACCACTCATCACAGGAATGTAAACCGGTTCTTCCCAGCGATGTGGCTTGAGGGGTTGCTCTAAGGTGATCTCTTCACCAAAAACTTCTATGATCTCCCCATCAACCATCAGATATATTTCTTCAACTTCTGCAAACGAGCTTACGGTAAGGATCAGTGAATCTAAAGCAACTGTGCTCTGCACAGTGCCACTGATATCAGCCAGTTCCGATGAAAGCTCTAACTCCAACAAGCCATTTTCTTCATCAAAATCAACATCAATGGTGTCGTCTTTTTCAGGAATAGTCCTATAAAGAGCACTACCACGGGCCGGACCTTTAATTAATTCCGCTACAGCAGTATTGATCGATTTGTCTCCAACAGAAACTGACCTATTAACGGGAACCAGGTTAGCGTTTTCATCGATAAAGTAAAGAGTTACTTTGTTTTCATTGGTTCCGTTACCTGTAGATACAGGGTTATAAACCGGTCTGGTCAAAACTTCTGAATCATTATCAACCAGCATCGGTTCTATATTTACTAAATCAATATAGCCATCTTCTCCGCTTACCACAACCAGGTGAGGATGCCCGGATTTTTTTAATTTTTCGATCCGCATGGCAACTTCCCAGCTATTAACCTGTTCACCGTGACGATTCAGAATCTTCATCTGGGTGTAATCTTCCCGGTAATGCCGCCAGGAACTGGTCAAAATATGTTCTCCGTCTGCAGTAAACGAGAGGAGGGCGCCATCTGCAATTCGCCTGTTCCAGAGAAGGTCATCGGTCAGATCAAAGTAATATAGGTTTTCACCGGTCCCTTCCTCATCTCCGTAAACCAAAAGGCGGTTATAGTTTTGAGGGTTAAATTCTATGCTGGTCGGCTCAAAGGGCAGTTCAACATCCCATAATTCTTTGCCAAGCGAGTCATAGACAATCAAGGTCTTATCCTGTATAGCAGCAAGCCGACTGCCATGTCTTGATACCGCAATAAGAGATTGTTTTTCATAAGACCAGAGTTCCTCGCCATCAAGATTTAAAGCAGAAATAACCGGTTGATCTCCATCCAGGTAGGTATAAAAAATATTAGCCTGTTCAAGATATTCACTTAATAAATAAAGATTCTCAACCGGGCCGCTGTCTATACTCCATTTTAAATCACCGGCCCGGTCAAAAAGTTCAATCTTGTATGCACCCTGTTCAGAGTCTGAGCGAGCAGCAGTAACCCAATTGGCATTTGGTGAAACAGCCAGTTTGTCTACTGGCAAGCCTTTATCTTCCCAGTAATATTCTTGATCGGTAGACATAAACAAAAGCTCGCCGTCCCTGGTCCCTGTAGCCATATAATTACCACAGGACGATATTTTAGCCTGCT
>PWEB01000037.1 GCA_003553305.1 Syntrophomonadaceae bacterium | reverse complement strand
GTTGAATCAGGCCTGCTGCGGGGACTGGGCCAGGCTGTAGCCAGGCGCCTGAAAAGCCTGCGCGGCCAGACTTTGAGCATCGCCGCAGTCGGATCAATACTGTCTGCGTTCATGAATAATGTCGGTGCCGTCGGCCTGATGCTGCCGACAGCAGTCCGGATGGCCCGGCGCTCCGGCAGTGACCCCAGTAGTTTTGGACTGCCCCTGGCCATGGCTTCCATTTTAGGCGGCACGGTTACCCTGGTAGGGAGCGCTCCTAACATTATCATCGCTTCCTACATGTTTTCAGCAACCGGGCAATCTTTTAAAATGTTCGATTATGCGCCCCACGGGCTAAGCATGCTGGGCATAGCTTTTGCCTTCTGGTATTTTTGCAAATCATGCGGGATTGACCCCGGGGCTAATGGGGACCAGGGAATAGACAATCAAAGCAAACCGCAAAAACCGGGCGGCCGTGACTCTAAAGCTGGTCGTGGAGCAGAAAAAAGCCGGACTGGCGACAGTGCAGAAAACGCCACCACCGCGGAAATGCAAGAAGAGGAGGATCTGCAGGAAAAATATACCTTTTCACCTTTTGCCACCCGTGAAAAACTGGCTGTGCTGGCTATATTGCTGGCGGCTGTGCTAACAGTTAGTTTTGGTTTGCTGCACCCTGCCTTTGGCTTTGGTGCAGCGGCCCTGCTCTTGATCATCAGCGGAGTATTGAAACCGTCATCCGCCTATAAAAGTATTGACTTGAAAATTGTTTTTTTCCTGGGGTCAATGCTTGGCATCGGCCGGACCATGGAGCACAGCGGGGCCCTCGAGATGTTGTCAACAGCCCTGGCCGGCTATACAGAAGGACTTGCTCCATTCTGGCTGGTATTAATATTGATTCTGGTGGCCTCGATGCTTTCCAACGCCATTAACAATTCTGCTGCAGCCGTATTCATGGCCCCGCTGGCTGTGGGAATAGCAGCTGAAAGCAGCCTGGGGACTGCAGCGGCCCTGATGGCGGCAGCGGCCGGGTCAAACCTGACCCTGCTGATTCCCACTCACCAGGCCGCCCTGATGGTGATGAGCAGGGCCCCTTTTTCTATCAGCTCATTCATACGTTTCGGCCTGGTTTTGAGCGTACTCTGCATTTTAGCAGCAGCCGTGGTTATAACTGCCCTGTGGCAGTAAAATGTAAAACCATTAACTATTAAAGGAGGAAGTATCTGATGCATTTTGCCCAAATATACACTCCGGGCATCGCCCAGTGTTCGTACGTAATCGGAAGTGGAAAACAGTGCCTTGTCGTCGACCCGGTCCGCAATATTGAACCGTACCTGGCCAAGGCCAAAGAGTTTAACATGGAAATTGTAGCGGTTCTTGAAACCCACCTCCATGCCGACTTTGTTTCCGGCCACATGGAACTGGCTGAAAAAACGGGGGCCAAAATCTACGCTCCCAAAACCGGAAATTGCAATTTCCCCCACCATGCCCTGGCAGATGAAGAAGAGTTTGCCATAGAAAACCTGCGTTTTAAAATGCTTGAAACGCCCGGCCACACCCCGGACTGCACCGTTACCCTGGTCACCGACCTTGAGAGGGGAGAAGAACCGGTAATGGTATTTACCGGGGACACCCTGCTTGTAGGGGATGTGGGACGCCCGGACCTGTTTCCCAACCGGGAAGAGGAACTGGCCGAAAAATTGTTTTACAGCTTGAAAAGATTGAAGGAGTTGCCCGATCACATCGAGGTTTACCCGGCCCACGGCATGGGTTCTCTCTGCGGACGGGCGCTTTCAGCCAAGTTGTGGAGCACCATTGGCATAGAACGAAAACAAAATAGTTCCCTAAAACACGAGGATCTGAACGAGTTTAAAAAAGACCTGCTAACCGACATACCTGCAGCCCCCGATCACTTTACCCGGTGCACAGAGATCAACCGCAACGGCCCGGTTTTAATTCAGGATACCCTTGAAACCAGGCCGCTCAACGCTGAAGAGGTTGCTTCCGCCATAAAAGAAGAAGGCTGGTCGATAATCGATGTCCGCACTTACCACTCTTTCGCCGCCGGACATATTCCCGGATCATACAGCCTCAGCAAATATGGAAACCTGCCCACTTTTGCCGGCTGGGTGGTCCCACCCGAAGACAATCTGATCCTGGTCATGGGACACAACGAGGACCTGGAGAAAATCAAAGATGCGTTTTACACCGTGGGGCTTGATAATGTAGCCGGCTACCTGGAAGGATCCATAGAAAGCTGGATAAACCAGGGGTTTGATGTCGGCAGCGTTGAAACCATTTCCGTGCACAGCCTGCGGGATCTAATGGATAAATATTCGGTGCTGGCCCTCGATACCCGCGCTAAGAGTGAATTCAAAGAGGCCCATATTGAAGGAACCGAAAACGCCCCCACCCCGGACATGAGACACCGCTACAAGGAGTGGGATCCAGAGAAACCGATTATCGTCTTTTGCAACACCAGCAACCGTTCTATGACGGCTGCCAGCCTGCTTAAACAAAACAATTTCAAGCGGGTCTTCAACGCCCTGGGCGGAACAACGGCCTGGAAAGCCGCCGGCTTTCCGATGCAAACGGGTGGTGAAGAACAATGATTTCAACTATCCTGGAAAGCATATTTATCGACCCCTGGCCCTTTTGGGCCGGGGGCATCATCATCGGCCTGCTTGTGCCAATGCTTTACTACTTCTACAATACGGCCCTCGGGGTTTCCACCGGTTACGGCAACCTGGTAAAAATATTCCTTCCTGCCCGGCATCTGCAGTGGATTAAATCAAAATTCCCCGAAACCTATAGCTGGCGGGTTTATTTTATCGGCGGAATCATCCTGGGAGGCTTCATTTCCTCCGTCTTTTCCGGCAATGCCGGTTTTACGGCTGAAATGGGCAGCTTCACTGCCATCATCGGCTGGCCGGCCCTGGCCGGCGCCGTATACTTTTTTACCGGCGGCCTTTTGCTCGGGTTAGGCGCACGCATGGCCGGCGGCTGCACCTCCGGCCATAGCATCCATGGCACTGCCAACCTGCACATTTCCAGCATCCTGGCCACAATCATGTTTTTAATTGGCGGATTTATTTCCGCCAACCTGATCCGGATTACGCTCATGGGAGGTGTCTGGTAATGAATAAAAAATTAGGATTTCTTGGTTTCGGAACTTTGTTCGGGTTTACCCTGAGCCGTGTCGGCGCTTCCGATTTTGACCTGATCCTGGGGATGTTTACCGGCCGTGATTATACCCTGGTCTGGGTTATTGGAACCGCTATAATCGTCGGAGCGATCGGTATGCAAGTCTTGAAAAGAACAAAGCAGCCGGTTAAAAGTGGAGAAGCCCTCAAGATCAGCGAAAAGAAACTTGGCCGCTGGAGCTTGCTGGGAGCAGGCCTTTTCGGCATCGGCTGGGGTCTTTCCGGAGCCTGCCCCGGCACAGTCCTGGCCCAGCTCGGGGAAGGCAAAATCTACGGGTTTTTTACCTTCTTCGGCATGATTTTTGGCACCTACCTTTATGCGCGGCTCAAAGAAAAACACCCTTCACTTTAATATGCTTAAGGTGCCAATTCTATGCCGGGTGCGGCTAACATAACCGACACTACCCGGAATTGCAGCTGATTCTTTAAATCTGATTCTTTAAATCTCTGATTCACTAAATCCCCGGTGGCATAGATTTTGACAACCCGGCCCGGTTAAAGTAGCATAAGTAAAAGGCGAAACTAAACGAAATCAGGAGTGCAGACAATAATGAGCGATTTGGAAGAACAGTTGCAGCAGTGTAGAAAGCCCTCCGGTGAGCAGGGCAGGGTGACAGTACAGGAGATGAATGAATGCCATTACAAGCTAACAGGCTGGGGCCTGGAGAAAGTAGATGTAGAAGAATC
>PWEB01000086.1 GCA_003553305.1 Syntrophomonadaceae bacterium | reverse complement strand
TCTTTAGCCGAGGTTATACCCTGGATCATTTCCTGGCCCGGTTCTAAACCAAACCGGTTGGCCATTTTTTTCTGGTACGAGGATAAAATCAGCTTGGCAAGAAGCAGCAAGGCTTTGCCTTCTTTGACAACCTGAAAAATATCGGTGTTTTTCCACTTGTCTTTGTCTATTATTGACTGATAGCGAGCCTGGCACAGCTCTACGCATACCGTGTCGGGCTGCTCTTTTTCTATAACCTCTTTAACTTCTTCAACGCTTTTTTGGGAGACATGGGCGGTTCCGATCAAAATGATCTGCCGGCCATCCATTTCGATATGGTGAACATTTTCACTGCTCAATTGATCACATCCTGCAAATATTCTTAGTGTACGATCAGTATAATATCATATTTACTTCCTTGTTTGGGGAAATTGAAGAAATTTTGGAGAGCAGATTAGGAAAAATTTAAGCCTGCTGTGGTCCGGTAACGCCGGCGGTTTCCCTGCCTTCAATATTTCAAGAGCCGCCATTGAAACCCCATCTTCTGCCGCTTCAATGGTCTTATGCGAAGTCTGCCGATCCTGAGCCGGTAGCAATGCTATCAAATTCTTTTTATTAAAGCATGTCTATACCAAAATTCTTCTCTTATCTATATGTTGCCTAAAAAGCTTTATTTATCGGGGGAACAATCATTAAGCCCAGGCCAATGGCAAACTTTTTTAACTCTGCCCACTGCTCCGTTTTCAAGCATCACTTTTATGCCGTGCGGATGCTCTGTTGTTTTGGTGAGGATTATTTTAACGATTCCTTCTGTAAGATTACCGTTTTGTTGATCCTGCTTCCGGACAATCATTACTCTGTTGCCTTGTTTAAGATCGCTTCTTTTTACTTCACTCATTTTGCACTTCCATTTCGATTATTTAAATTTAAAATCTTTCAAGCAGCGTCACATTCTCGATATGGCTGGTATGTGGGAACATATCAACCGGTTGCACAATTTTCAAGGCATATTTGCTTTGCTGCAGACGGCTGATATCGCGGGCCAGGGTAGCCGGATCGCAGGAAATATAGACGATACGTTCCGGTTTGGCTTTGATGATGGCATCTAAAAGAGCCGGAGCGCAACCCTGGCGGGGTGGGTTTAGAAAAATTGTTTTAGGATGCTTCCCTTTCATCAGCAGGGAAGGAAGTTCTTCGGCCCGGGTATTGATGAACTGGACGTTACTGATTTTATTAAACTTGGCGTTTTCTTTGGCATCTTTAATAGCCGAGTTATCTGAGTCGATACCGATAACCTGCTCCGCGGCTTTGCTTAAGTAAAGGGCAAAGTTGCCCGTTCCGCAGTAGAGATCGTAGGCAGTATTTGGGCGGCCGCATAATAATGCGGCCTGCTCATATAAAGTTTTAGCCTGATTGGGATTTACCTGGAAAAAAGAGTGGGGAGAAATCCGGTAGTGGAATGGCGAAATGTCTTCTTCCAGATAAGATTGTCCGGTCAGGGTTATTTGCTGGCCCCCTCTTTTCCCTGGTTGGTGTAGAATAATCCCGGCCGGTGGGTTTTTCGAGACTTCATTAATTAAGTCAGCTAACTTTTTCATTTTATTTTTCAGAGAGGACGTTTCAAGGGTATTTAAGTCGTAGGTTTCCTCAGGGGCAGACACAGTGAGGGTAACTAAGCTTTTGCTGGTTGAAAAAGATGATCGGATTGTGGCTTTGTTAACCGGTAAGGGGTCTTCAGCTGTACGGCCGGATTCATTTTTAACATATTCCTGGGCTGCCTGGCGGATAGCGTTGATCATCTCTGCATTTTGAGGGTGTTGAACCGGGCAGTCGGTTATGTCGATGATCCGGTGGCTTTGTTTTTGATAAAAGCCGGTTATGACCTGCTCCCCGGCCAGGCCAATGTGAATCTGGGCTTTATTGCGATAGCACCAGGGATCGGACATGCCGAGGACCGGTTTGATTTCAGGTTCTGCGCTCGCAATCCGCCGCAGGGTTTCGGTTACTTTTTCATGTTTCCAGGCCAGTTGTTTTTCATAGGTGAGGTGCTGGATCTGGCAGCCGCCGCAGTCAGGATAATATGCACAGGCTGGGTTTGTCCGGTGGGGAGATTGTTGTTTCCGGGAAATAAGCTCAGCTCCCGCAAAGCTTTTACGCACCGCACTAATTTCAGCCCTGACAATTTCTCCTGGCAGCGCCTGGGGAACAAACACTATAAAACCGCCGGTTTTGCCTACTCCTTCGCCGCGGTGATTGAGGTCTGTGATTTCTAGTTCAATAACCTGACCCTGCGCACAGGGTGGTTTTCTGTCTTTAGCCATATAATCCCCTTGTTTATTTAACATATTTTCTTTTCACCATACTTTCTTTTCGCCGAAACCAGGGCAATGTCCTTTACATAATTATTTGTTTTTATATAAGTGGTCAATTTAGCCTAATTTCAGTTGGCAGCCCTGGTTTTAGGGAAATAAGTATTTTCTTTAAAGGTGCCGGAGGTCTTCCCTTTCCTTAAGGAGGAGTTTGCTGTTTTGTCATTGTATGCTTTTATGACAGATGATAGAATTAGTTGTTGAGAATGATATTTAACTTTTATCGGCTGCATATGGCAGGTATTTGGTTTGAATTCAGGTCAGGTTACTGCTCAGGATCAGCAGGACCTAATTTTGAAATAAGGATGTGAGCACAATGGGAACAGAACCCCGGGAGAAGATCGATTCCAGAGCTTTGAAGGCCTGGTTTTATAGCGGATTGCTGTGGGGGTTGGCCTTGCTTTTAATACCGGTCGCATATCTTATTTTAGTTAATATAGTTTGGGATCTGCCTGCCTGGTATGGTTGGCTGGGCGTGGGACTAGTGATCCTGTTTATTTTATGGGAAGCGGTGATTATCCCCCGTTTAAAGCTTCACTTTTGGCGCTATGAGATCAGGGAAGAGGAAATCGATATCCGCCACGGGGTTATTATCATCAGGCGCACCCTGATTCCAATGATCAGGGTGCAGCACGTTGATACAGAACATGGCCCGATTATGCGCTTTTTTGGTTTGGCTACTTTACGTATTTCCACTGCTGCTACCAATCATCGTATTCCGGCCCTTTCCAGGGAAAAAGCTGCTGAACTGCGCGGTGAGATATCAGCATTGGCCAGGGTGAGTGATGAAGATGTATGATCAAAAGCGGCAGCATCCGGTAATGATCCCCCTCGGGGCATTTAAAAGCTTGTTTTACCTTTCACTTCCCCTTTTTATAATCATGATCCAATCTTTTGTGGAAAGGGATTTTTTGCGGGGCCTGTTTATATTTAGCCTGGGCGGAGCGGCAATATTGGTAGTGCTCATTATTTACCAGGTTTTGACATGGGCCTTTTACACATATCGCTATGAAGCTGGATACCTGCATGTTAAGTCAGGAATCATCTTTAAAAAGGAGAGATCCATCAAGCGCGAACGGGTGCAGACCGTAAATATCCGGACCGGCATTGTGCAGCGTTTACTCGGCCTGGCCAGTTTGCAGGTTGAAACTGCCGGTGGTGGAGAAGAATCCGAGTTAAGCCTGACCGCTGTAACTTTGGAGGAAGCTTATAAAATTAAGCGTAGTTTAGAGCGTCCGGAAGATCTGTCCAGCGCAGAGCAAGCAGAGAGCGTTGAAAATGACTGGTCGGCAGATGAAAGTGTTGCTGAATCTGATAAAAATACCGCAGCTGCCAGCTCTAAAACTTTTTCTGGAATTGCAGAAGAAATTGCATGGAGAGTGGCCGGGACAACTACCGGCGCTGAGAACAGTGATCTGGAAGAGGGTGAAATATACCGGATTAGGATCCCCGAACTATTTTTAGCGGGAGCTACTTCAGGTGGTTTTTTGGTTTTGTTCTCCGTAATCGGGGTCATTTT
>PWEB01000158.1 GCA_003553305.1 Syntrophomonadaceae bacterium | reverse complement strand
GATCATGGTCACCACGAAGCAGTAAATCGCTGTCGATTCAATCATGGCCAGACCCACAAAAAGAGTCCGCGTGATGGTATTTGCTTCATCAGGCTGCTGGGCGATCGAACTTAAGGCCTGTGAAACGGCACGTCCCTGCCCGAGAGCCGGTCCAATCGAACCGAAAGCAATGGTCAGTCCGGCGGTAGCGATAGAGATAACGCCCACTAAACTTAAGCTGTCCATATCCATATTAATTCTCTCCTTTTTTCTCTATTTCCTGATGGGCCATGCTGGCCGAGGCAATATAGACCATGGCCAGGATGGCGAAAATATAGGCCTGGATCAAACCGGTAAGCAGACCGAGGGCCTGCATAACCACCGGAAAAATAAGCGGTGTGATGGTGAGCAGGATGGCGACAATAATGGTTCCGCTCATCATGTTGCCGTAGAGACGCACAGCCAGAGCCAGGGTCCGGCTCAACTCCCCGATGAGATTGAACGGAAGCATGAAAAAGGTCGGCTGCAGGTACTGGCGTAGGTAATTCATAACCCCCTGGTGGGCAATCCCGAAAATGGGCACAGCTATAAAAACACAAATCGCCAAAGCTGCCGTTGTAGAAAGCGAACTGGTCGGCGGGGTGTAACCTGGCACAATAGCAAGGATGTTCGAAATGGCAATAAAAATAAATAGAGTACCGACAAAGGGCAGGTACGGCCCCGGTTCCTGGCGGCTCACCTCCCTAATCTGATCATTAATTCCGTTGATCATCACCTCCAGGAGGTTCTGCCAGCGCGACAGCTCTCCTTCACTGGTAAGCTTCCTGGTCACCAGCCAGGAGCCAAGGGTAAGCAGGAACATAACCAGCCAGGTAAAAAATATGGTGGAGTTAATCGTAAACCAGCCCCACTGGAAAAAGACAATTTCATCAGGATTAATGGTCAACTAAAAATCAGCCTCCTTACTATGTTTCCGCTCCCGGTTTAAACCGGTAGGCCAGGATGGTGCGGGCAACTAAAAAACCAACCATGGCGCTTATTAAAAACTGCCATCCCGCGGTCATAATGAGGTAAAGACCGCCTAGAACTATTCCCGTGCGAACGATAAAACTGATCAAAAATAGATAAGCAGAGCCGCCCCGGTCCGTTATTTTCTGAACCGTCCACCACAGTCCGCCGAAAAAGAAGGTCCCGAGCAGCAGCCCGGCTAACAATGCTAAGACCATATAGAACCAGAACACGCTACAAAGACCCCTTCCTCAAATCTTTTCACTGATCATAATAAATAATCTTTCAAGATCAACCCTGAATAAAGAATTTTAACAGCGCTCTTTGCTTTTAATGTAATTCTGCTATCTTACTTGCATCCTGACTTAATCCTCATCGTCATCCGGACGGCTTTCCTTACTGACCCAGTACCAGGCATTGAGAATACCGATCATCAAACCGATCAATAGTAGGGTCAGCGTCCAGGAATAGGGACTGGCCCAGGTCCGATCAATCCACATCCCGAGAGCTACACCGATCACCGTAGTAATCGCCACGGTCCAGCCGACCATACCAAACATACCCAGCCCAAACCAGACACTACGATCTCGGTCTCGCCTTGCTTTGATCCGCCGGCTCGCTTTTTTGCCGACTGTTCCGGGCAAATCTTTTTCTTTTTTATCTTTTTTTCCGTTTTTATGATTATTATTGCCGCTCAAGAACGCTCGCCTCCCAGACGGGTGAAACGCCTTAAGGTGTCTACTTCCAACCTGGACATGACCGTCCGCGCCTTTTTCTCACTTTCATCAAGCACCTTTAATTCATTTTCGACAGTAGCGTCCAAATGTTCTAAATCATCTCCGGGCACAGCCCGGGCGGCTGACACATAAACCTGCTCCCCCTGTTTAACAATAACTCCTTCATCGAGAGCAATAAAGTGCTCTTTACCGTCCAGAGTGAGGTATGAAAAAATACCGGGAACCAGGGCAGAAACAAAATCGATATGACGCGGCAGCATGGTAAAAAAACCGTTTTCAGCTTCGGCGGTAACTTTTGCAACTTCTTCTTCCAACAAAACACCGGCCGGAAGGAGTATTTTTAAATCCAATTGCCAGCACTCTCCTAAATCTGGATTAAAGCTGCAGCTACTCTAAAAACAGCCCTGCTCTCTTCGAACTCATCCATCCTTATTTTCTTTGGCCTTTTCTTCTTGTGATTCTTCTGAGCCTTCTGCTCCTGCTTCCTCAGATGCTTCCTGCTCTTGAGCAGCGGAACTGGTTTTTAATTCACCGATTTTACCGAGCATGTATAGGTCTGACTCGGAACGATCCCTGTATTCATCGTTTAAGATTCTTTCACACCCGTCAATAGCATCTTCCAGGGCAACCACCCGTCCACTGTGCCCGGTAAACTGCTCTGTAGTGACAAAAGGCTGAGTCAGAAAACGTTCTAAACGGCGGGCCCGGTTAACCACCCGGCGATCCTCCTGGGAAAGTTCCTCTAAACCAAGCATAGCAATAATATCTTTTAATTCCTCGTACTCCGCAAGGGTGCGGCGCACTTCCTGAGCTACCAGGTAATGCCTTTCTCCGACCACCAGGGGAGTAAGCATCTTTGACCAGGAACGCAAGGGATCGACAGCCGGATATAAACCTTCACTGGCCCGTTTACGGGAAAGGATAATTGAAGCTGAAAGATGAGCAAAGGTATGCGTCGCTGAAGGGTCGGTAAAATCATCAGCCGGCACGTAAACAGCCTGGATAGAGGTTATCGCCCCGGTAACTGTATTTGAAATACGCTCCTGCAGGCCGGCAATTTCAGTCGCCAGGGTGGGTTGATAACCAACCCGGGACGGCATTTTACCAAGCAGACCGGAAACCTCCGAGCCGGCCTGGACAAAGCGGAAAATGTTATCAATTAAAAGCAGGACATCCTGCTTCGCCTCGTCCCGGAAATATTCAGCCATGGTCAGGGCAGAATGGCCTACCAGATAGCGGGCCCCCGGCGGCTCGTTCATCTGACCAAAAATCATAACCGTATTATCAAGAACCCCGGCCTCCTGAATATCACGGTAGAGTTCTTCCGCCTCCCGGGAACGCTCACCGATGCCGCAGAAAATACTAACCCCTTCATAGTTGCCAACCGTATTATTGATTAATTCGGTGATTAAGACAGTTTTACCTACCCCGGCCCCGCCAAATAGCCCTGCTTTACCGCCTCTTTCAAGAGGGGTAAGCAAATCAATCACTTTGATCCCGGTTTCAAATATTTCAGCCCTGGTAACCCGCCTGGAAATCGAGGCCGGAGGTTGATGAATGCCCCTCCTCTCCACGTCAGTCAGGGGTTCTTTTTGATCAATTGTACTACCAAAGACATTAAACATACGCCCTAAAGTCTGCTTACCGACCGGCACCCGGATCATCTCGTTTGTGTCAATAACCGGATCTCCCCGGCGCAGTCCACCAGTCGGTGAAAGGGCAATCCCGCGCACTATACCATCATCATGATGTGAAACGACCTCAATTACAATATTTCCTTCAGGGCCGGCTTCAAGCCTGGTCTGTCCGGAAGGCATCCTGCCTCCTGAGAAGAAAACATCAACCACACTGCCCCGGATAGCAGAAACCACCCCTTTATTTTGCTCTTCTATCTGATTTTTAAAAGCTTTATTTTCCAAGATTAAAAGGTGCTCCTTTAAATTCGTTACTTAAAGTTCCTTTAAATAAGTAGTGGATCCGGCTAACCGGTCATCAATAATTATTCAAGATCACTTTAATTATATTATTGGCGATTAAATTGCTTTTTCCTTTAAAAATCACCATTAAATCTGTCCGGGTCTTATATTGCTGCATTTTAAATCCCCTGTTCAACCCGCCTGGCCCGGGGTAAAATAATTAAATAATTTTTTTT
>PWEB01000161.1 GCA_003553305.1 Syntrophomonadaceae bacterium | reverse complement strand
TGAGCTAAGCACACACAGTTAACCCAAATAAGAAGGGAACCTCATTCTTTAATAGAATTCTTTAAACTATTACATGCAAAAATTAGGCCGCAGCATCCATAAAAAAAGGGTTTGCGGCCTTTAAGTAATCTCAGCAATATGTAGGGGACAGCCTTATTATTTGCATTTACCTAAAATATTTTTGATCTCGTTTAGCTGAAGCCTTTTTCGAGTGAAATCCAGGCCGAGTGCGCTACCGATATCATCAGATATTTCGTTTCTGTAATTAAACAAATAAAGGTTATCCTGCTCGTGAGAGCAGGAGATTTTATTTAAGCACTCGACAATTCTTTCCGGAGAATAACGCCTCTCAGTTAATTTTTGCATGAGCCTGATAACAACTAGAGCAATGAAACAAGTGAGAAAATGAGCACTGATGCGCTCTTCCCTGGAGACATAGACTGGCCGTGCTTCAATAGTGCCTTTTGTGACCTTAAAAGTTTCTTCAATCTCCCACAGCCCGCGGTAAATAGAAACGACTGAAACTTTTTACCAGACTGAACAACTGGGCTAGAGACAGAAGATTTGTTATTGCCAGGCTCTTAAAACCCGAACAAGATAGAGCCCAGTTATCACTTTTTGAAGGCGATGAGTATGAATAATTCCTTATGTAATTACGAAATTATCGTTTAACTATCCATACAAGTCGGTATATGAAAAATGCTTAACCTGAAGCAGTTAACCTTAGATTCAGAAGAAGCCTATGGTAATGTTTTTAAGGCGCTTGTTTAAGCATCTAATTATTCAAGCGACAATGATTAAAGGTGCTAAAAAGGCAGAGAGTTGGTGACGAAAATAGTACGCTAGAGGAAAAGTTATCTGGATTCCTCGTAATAAATGCTAAAAAAAAAGGAATTTTGGGCTTGACGTGGAATTTAAACATGCCTTAAAGCAAATAGATATGGGACCGGGGATACAGCTGTTATCTCCTACAATGATAGCAACAAGTGGGTGCAATTGTGGAATACTACAACATACTCGGGATAGATAAAACCGCATCGCCATTTGAAATAAAAAAAGCTTACCGCAAAAAGGCTAAGCAATACCATCCTGATCTAAACCCCGGCAAAAATACGGCAGACCATTTTATCCGCATAAAAAGAGCATACGACACTTTACTCGATCCGGTTAAAAGGGAAAACTATGACGACGCAATGTGCTATACAAGCAACCGCTCCGGCAGGAAAAAGGAACGGTCAAAACAGGATAATTATAATGAGAATGCGGGAAAAAAACACAATAAGCAAGAGGATATTGACGAAAGTTTTGTCAGCGACAGGACCCAGTTAATATCATTTAGCCTGGCCGGAGAAGAATACGCCTTTAAGATTTTTGATGTTAAGAGCATTACCGGTTACGATTCTCTCACTCCTCCAGCAAATAGCAACAACATCATCGAAGGCATGGTTCAATTCCGAGGCGAAGATTTGCCCGTAATAGACCTGGCCAAAAACTTCGGGTTTGCCGGGGCCGCCAATCCCGGCAAAAAAAGTATTGTCATTGTGGAGATTAAACAGATAAAAGTTGGCTTTATTATCGATTCAGTCCCACAGGTGCTGAATCTATCCAAAGAAATGATCTTCGATTTGCCCGATATCCCCACCGGCAAGTCATGTCGTTATACGCAGGTAGGCAAAATCGGGGAGCGAATAATCATCATTCTGGATCTCCACCGAGTCTTCTCCCCGTTAACTTTAGCTATGCTGAAAGAAATATAGCCTTAAACTTCTAAAAGCACTTGAGGTCGGCGCTTTTTAAACCCGCAAACATCCCTTAATTGACCGTTTCCTCTCAGTTCACTAAGCAGGCTTTCGGCAGAGCAATGCTGGTAAAAAATCCGTGCCAACAGGGCGTTCCACATCCCTCTGATGGGGTAATCATCCCGGCCCTCAGGCCGCGTAAACGCTCCAGCAGCTGCATTAGCTGCTCATCGGGCATGTGTTCAAGAACCAAAACCAGCCTTTCTAAATCCCCCAAACCCTCAATTTCGTGCCAGCTAAAAAGTTGTTGTTGTGGCATAATGGCTACGAAAAATCCTCCGGTAAAAATAGCTTGCATTAGTCGTCTTCCAGTAAAGCTTTCAAATCACCGGCATTATCGACCGGGGCCAGGCAGCGCATTTCTTTACAGTAATGAGCAGTAGCTTTATCAGCAGACTGGAAAAGAATGTCCAGGTGCGGACGAAATATCCGGTTGGCTGGTGAAACCAGTTCTTTAACCGCGTCCGATCCTGCTTTCCCTTTGATAATCAGCTCTTCGGGCGAAGCAAGAGCATAATCCAGGGCGGCCAACAGAGCACTGTGACCGGTCGGAACTCTTTTTAGCATGTCAGAGTGGCCGCTCAAAAGTAATTCTCCTTTTTCAAAAAGGCTGTCATCACCTAAAAGACGGCCTAACTGCAGATAGTTCAAAGCACTGATTGACAACCCCGACGGCATAGCTCCATCATAAGCCTCAGCTTTAACCGGTAGGTCGGCAATGTTTTCAGCAGATGAGCTGAACAGCATGGTCCCATCCCCCTGGTTTAGCAATTGATCCATGGTCCGGGTCAACTGCTCAGCCTGTTCAAGGTGGCGGCTCTCAAATGTAGTCCTGAACAATTCAATTAATCCCCTGACCAAAAAGGCGTAATCCTCTAAAAAGGCCGGTATAGCCGCTTCTCCTGAGCGGTAACGCCTGAGCAGCGCGCCATCGTCAGAGAAAAGTTGATCATTTATAAATCCGGCCGCACGGCTTGCCGCATCGGCATATTCAGGCTTGTCCAGGACAAATGCGCCTCGGGCCAAGGCGGCAATCATCAACCCGTTCCAGGCGGTAATTACCTTATCATCGCGAAAAGGACGCTCCCTCTCTTCACGAGCCCTTAAAAGAATCTGCCGTGATTCTTCGATGATCTGATCCAAGTGATCTGCGCTAAACCCTCGCTGTGCAGCAAAAGCTTCATGTTCGCCTTTGCGGTGTAAAATACTTTTCCCCTTTTCAAAGTTACCCTGTTCAGTGATCCCGTAATATTCAGCCACTAAAGACCCCCGTTCCGGACCGAGTAAAGCTTGAACCTCATCAAGGTCCCAGATGTAAAAGGTTCCTTCCTCCCCCTCACTGTCCGCATCTTCAGCTGAATAGAACCCACCTTCCAGAGCAGTCAGTTCACTTAATACATAACTGAAAATCTCCTCCGCAAACTGAGCCATTTCCAGATCTCCGGATGCCTGGTAAGCTTCTAAAGCTGCAATTGCAGTGGTTGCCTGATCATATAGCATTTTTTCGAAGTGAGGAACCAGCCACTCCCGGTCGACTGAATAGCGATGGATGCCGTAACCGAGCTGGTCAAAAATGCCTCCGCGGTGCATAGCCTTTAGAGTATTGACGACCATGTCCAGCGCCTGTTCAGACCCGCTGCGCTTCCAATAGCGCAGAAGGAAGTTAAGTTGGTGCGGCGCCGGGAACTTCGGAGAATCTCCAAAACCGCCATCAAAGTGGTCATAGGTCTCCTCAAACTGCTGGTAGGCCTGCTCAAAAACAGCTTTCGAGGGCATCTCCCGTTCCGTATGCTCCGCTTCGAGCATACTGCTCAAAGCATGCTTGCGCAGAGCCTCTGTGATTTCTTCTGCAGAATTTTCTACCCGGTCACGTTCGTTTTTCCAAACTTCAATCAACCTGGGCAAAAATTCGATTAATCCGCTGATACCCATGCGCGTATCCTTAGGCAAATAGGTTGCCGCAAAAAAAGGCTTTTTATCGGAAGTTATGAAAACTGTCAGCGGCCATCCGCCCTGACCAGTCATAGCCTGGCAGGCATTCATGTAAATTTGATCCAGGTCAGGACGCTCTTCCCGATCAACTTTGATTGAAATAAAATCCT
>PWEB01000095.1 GCA_003553305.1 Syntrophomonadaceae bacterium | reverse complement strand
TCGACGCAGCGATGAGTGCAGATATAACCGCAGTTGCTGTAACGGAAAGGAGTGTGCGAATCGATCAATTCCAGAGCTTCTGCATATTCACCGTGGCGGATGTGGCCCAAAAAGCGTCCGGTTGGGATGCCTACCGGACAGGCCGACTCACAGGGTGAAGCCATTTCCCTCTGTTCAGGAATCAGGCCGGTATTGATCGGATAAGCGGGAGAGTAAAACTTGCTGAAAGGACGGCTACCGGCCGGGATTATTTTGACGATTTCCCGATTTAACAAGGGTTCCACTTCTAAATTGAAATGAGTGCAGAACTCTTCAACCAGGGGCCGGATTCTTGCTAAATCATCCCTGGTCGGGCTGGCCTGTTTAGCTCCAATCCCGGGCATGTAAGCAGGCAAATCATAATTAAAGATAAATATTTCCCCGCCGTGAATTCCGGTAGCCAGGGTTTTATCGGCCTGGCCGGTTACATTTTCTGCTATATTGTGCCGGTTTAAAACAATCAAAGTCCCCCCGGCCATGTATTCACCAAGAAAATCACCGGTTGTGCTACCAATCACCACTGCCGGATTTGACTCTTTGAATTCTTTCATATGAATGCCCACCCGGTAGCCCACGTTATCGCGGACAAATAACTTGCCCCCGCGCATCCCGTAAGCAAGAGCGTCTCCGCCCAGGCCGCCGATAACAACTGTCCCGCTGTCCATGGTGTTAGCTACAGCATTCTGGCCCGGTCCCCTGATCAGCAGGGTAGGCCCTCCCAGGCAAAAGGCAAGATCGTCACCGGGGACACCTTCAATTTCAATAACCAGGTCGGTTTCGGTCAGTCCGGCACCGATATAGCGTTGCCCGCGCACATTTTTAAGAATAATATTACGCTCTCCGCTGCTGACACTGTCCCGGATCATTTCATTTAGCTGCCGATAGTAAATTCCTTTGGCGTCGATGGTATGTGTCATATTATCACCTTACTCTCCGGCGTGATTAACACCCAGTATAGACAATTCTTTATCTGATAGGCCCACTCCGCGTAAAATGAGGCGATTTCCCCGGAAGGAGCCGATATCATAAATACCGTTTAAGCCCATGATTTCCTTCATTTCGTGATGCCAGCCCTCGATTAAATTACTTAACCTTTCGTAAGCCCAGTTCACATCCAGCCGCTGACTGATTGCGGGATCATTAGTGGTTATTCCCCAGGGGCACTTTCCGCTGTGACAGCGCTGACAACCATGACAACCGCATGCGATCAGCACAGCGCTGCCGATAGCCACTGTATCTGCTCCCAGTGCGATGGCTTTCATAACATCGGCGCTGTTCCGGAAACCGCCCGCAATAATTATTGAAGCCTGGTTGCGGATTCCTTCTTCCCTGAGGCGCTGATCTACAGCAGCTAAGGCCAGTTCAGCGGGGATGCCCACATTATCCCTGACGATGGACGGGGTAGCTCCTGAGCCGCCCCTGAAACCGTCCAGGTAAACCATGTCAGCTCCGGCCCGCACAATCCCGCTGGCGATAGCCGGAGCATTGTGCACAGCAGCAATTTTTACACAAACTGGTTTGTAGTTGCTGGCTTCTTTAATTGCATAAATCAACAACCGCAAATCTTCAATAGAGTAAATATCATGCTGGGGAGCGGGCGAAATAGCGTCGCTGCCTTCCGGGATCATCCGCGTTTCAGAAATGCCGGGCAGAACTTTTTCCCCGGGCAGATGCCCACCAATCCCGGGCTTAGCTCCCTGGCCGATTTTAATCTGGTAAGCGCGGGCTTTTTCAAAGTAAGAAGGGTTGACCCCAAAGCGGCCGGATGCGATCTGTAGGATGGAATAATCAGCATACGGATAGAGGTCTTCGTGCAGCCCCCCTTCCCCGGAATACCAGAGCAGTCCTTTTTCAGAGGCTACCCTGGCCAGAGCTTTTTGTAAGTTTAAGCTGATGCTACCGTACGACATCGGGGCAAACACAAGCGGCATACTTAACCTGATTAATTTATGAGTATCCCTGTTTTTTAATGATTCATCCTGTGATGCGGCTTTACGGCCCAGGGTGGTAACTGTTTCCATCGGTTCTCGTTGCGGGTCGATAGAGGGGTTGGTCACCTGGCAGGCATTAAAGACCAGTTGATCCCAGTAGGTCGGCAGATCAGTTTCTGAGCCAAAACCGGTTAAGTTCACCGCCCCGGAAGAAGACTGCTGATGAACTCTTTTCAGGTCGGTTGTCTTCCAGACCCCGTGTTTGCGTAAAGCGAGCGGTTTTTCAACTATTTCAATAGCATGGCGAGGGCAGGTTACTTCGCAGCGATGACAGGCTCCACAGGATTGCCGGTTGGCGACCGGGACTTTCCTATCTCCTCGTGGTTCTATTCTGATTTCATTAAAAGTGCACTGCAGAGCACATTCCCCGCAACCATCGCAAAGCTCAAAATCGAAGACAGGCTGAAAAAGTGAATGTTGACCGGGTTGGTCAATGCGGCTTTTCATTAGCTCTTAACCCCCTATGCTATGACCTATGTATTTCTGCTGCATTCTCTTCAAACAGAGCGATGATTGGTTCACCGGCCCTGGGTGTGATTACTTCCTGCAGATCTTCTTCCATTTCATACAGCGAAGCTATCTCGCTTGCGAAGTAAGTATAGCTTGCATGGTCAGCTGTGGTCATCGGCCGTAGTTTAGTATTGTCTGTAAGACTGAACATGCCCCCGTCAAATGCAGTTAAGACTGCGAAGGGGCCATTTAGCATGGCCTGTTCGTAGGTGACCCGCAGGGCTGTTAAAAAATCTTTTTCCTCAGGATCAACAATCCGGTCGATCGTGCTCCAGTAAGGCGGAGCAAGCACAGTTGTTGCCTCTGTAATACTCAACCCGTGTCTGCGGATCAGCAGATCTATTAAGTAAGCAATTGCCTCACTGTCAGTCTGTAACTGGCAGTAGTAACCGAATGACTCAAGATAGCGTCGATTGATCCCGTAAGATGATATCTCCCCGTTATGAACTATCGACCACTCAAGCATATTGAAGGGGTGGGCGCCGCCCCACCAACCCGGTGTGTTGGTGGGAAAACGGTTATGACCCAACCAACTGTAGCCGGAGTATTCATCCAGAAGGAAGAAGTCGTAAATATCGATAGGGGTGCCCACCCCTTTAAAAACCCCCATATTTTTACCATTGGAGTAGGTGTAAGCGCCCTCTATTGTTTTATTCAGCTCCATGCATTTAGAGACAACATAATCATCATCGCTTTCCTCACCCGGCAGACGATTTCCGACCGGCAGAGAAGGCTGCACAAAATAAAGATGAAAAGAGGGATGGTCTTTAATTACTTTGTTCCAAACCGGAACCGGATGCTCCCGGACAACCTCGAACCAGCGATTGATAAATTTTCCGGCTTCATGCATGACATCATTGGTGGAAGCCATGATATGCAAGGCATAAAAATCTTCATAATCAGGATATATTCCGTAAGCAGCATAGCCTGCACCGAGTCCGTTTCCCCGGTCATTCATAAGGTGGATTCCTTTCTTAATCCGTTCCCCGTTTTCTTTGATTCTTTGTTTACTGATCAAACCTACTATTCCGCACATGGCAGGAAACCTCCCTCTGGTAGGATTAAAGATGTCGGGTTGTCTTTATGTGAAGAGTGTTGATCAGTTTATACATAAAAAGGAAGGATGTCAAGGGAAAGGTTTAATTTCTTATATTCCGAGAATAGGAATTAATATGAATAGTGTAGCAGTATACTTAGGTCAATATTTAATATCCAAATTATGTTTTCCATATCCTATAATACTAACTTGAGCTGTCAATCTGAAGTGAACAAACCGTAGTGGAACAGGTAATTCACGATGAGGGGTATTGACGTCTTTATTATAATTTAAATATATATTGAAGGAGATTAGGCCCACCCCGTTGAAATTTAATAACGTG
>PWEB01000195.1 GCA_003553305.1 Syntrophomonadaceae bacterium | reverse complement strand
GTGGTCAAGCCAGTCCCTGTCCTAGGTGTGGACTTCCCAAGGCAGGCGCATTATCAAAAGAGCTTAATCAATATTTTGTTGAAAATTTTGAAGAGATGGAAAGATATTTTCATCCCTCTGGAGGCTTCTCCCCCTGCTCATTATGTGGTGCGCATCCGCATGTAAGGCTGGTTAGAACAAGATTGGTAAATAAAGGAAAGGGAGCAGGATATGGAATTTTTTGCTCTTTTCGGTGTGTATTTTGTGGCGGGATAGATAGCACTAAAGGAGGAGTTAGAATTGCCGTTACAGACGAAGACTCACAGTTTAAATGGGAAAAGATAGAATGATAGGCAAAGATAACAATAAAAAAGGAGTAGAAATTTATTTTCTACTCCTTTTAACTAGGTTCGGTTTTGATAATTACCGTCGCTATACAAAATCAACCATTAGATAGATTCGAGCATTGTTCCATTCCCAGAGCATTTTCTATTTTTTCAGTAAAACAATAGTGTGTAGGGGTGTGGGGTAATTGTTAATGTAAAAATAAAAATATCAAAAAGCAAATGCCCAGATTGGCGGTATATGATGAGTGAAAAGAAAAGCAGAAGAACGAACCTAATTTATGATCCCGCTATATTGACAAATTGATATATATGGTATACTTTATTTAGTTTTCATGAAATATTTATGTCTAAAAAAGAAATAAAATTAAATATTGAGAAATTTCCCAGAGAAGTTAGTGTTTCTGTTCGTCGTTCGAAAGACGGGGGATTTTATGCTGAGATTTATTTAGAGAATGATATATTAAGAACGCAAGCAGAAAGCTTTCCTGAGATTATGGCAATGGTAAATGACGCAATATATACTTATTTTGAAATTCCCGAGAGGTATCTTTCTTATATGCCGTACTATATTCCATCGGTTAAAGTTGCTCAGGAACTTAAATTGTATCCATCAACCTCATGGCATTCACGGACTGTTCTTATAAATACTTAAAAAAGAAAGCCCAAAAATTGGGCTTTTTTGTTTTTGAAAGTAAAAAACATTGTAAAATAAAAGACTCAAGTAATAATTTTATTACTATGATTCCTCGTCAAAATAGACTGAAAAGAGAAACAGCGAAAGGAATTGTAGAGGCTTTCTCAGAAAAAGGAAAGATTTCTAAAGAAGAAATAAGGACGACAATAAAGTGCTAATAGTTCTTTTTAATCCGAAATATAAAAACACTAAAGCCTAAAGCGAAATCCTACTTCCTACCAACTCTCTCTCAAGTCCAGAATGTAAATATACTCTTTATTCTCCATAATCTTGGTTCTAATCCCAGTACCATTCGATACGGGACTTCGCGTCGTCCACGAGTCCCTGCAAATTTCCCGAGATACCTGTCCTTCCGTAGCTTTATGCGAAGGAGGATTTCTCGGTTTTTTGTTTTGTGATAAAATAGAAATAGAAATAAAAAGCAAGCAATTCGTTTCAATGAATAAAAAAACACATGGATAATTCGCTTAAAGATTTAATAGAGATTATTAAAACTGGCTCCTCCAAGGAAGTAAAGGAGGCTCAAAAAGAGGTTGGCCGGTTTTGGCATGAATTCTATATTCCTAAGCGGAAAAAAGGCAAAAAAGCTTTTTCAGTTTTTCTTGATGAGATTAAAAAGTTTGACCAAATTCAAGACATTGATCATAAAGTTTATCTTATCTACACCCTTAAATGGCCACTTCTAGCGATTGGTGAAGAGTATTTTGAAGAATGGGCTGAGTTTATCTTAAGACACATTCAGGATCCGTCAGGAAAGATTAGGCAGGCGATTATAAGTGTTGCTGATTATTTGGTTATGGACATTGTTATTGATTTAAAATTTTCTTTTAACAAAAAAGTTAGTAAGAAAGAAAGAGAAAAGATTGAAAATAATAGAAACCGATTTTGTTATTTTATTCTTACTGTTGAAAAGCTTTTATCAGAATACGATGAGCCAAGATTTAATCGTTATAAATATATCAGGAGTATGCCCCCAAGCGTCTATAAGAGTCTACAAAAGCTGATAGTTGAAGTTCTTCTCCGTAGTGATTACCATAAGAAGCTTTATCAGAAGTTTTTGCTATCTTCAAATGCTGAAAATGTGTCAAAGGTAGAATTGGTGGAGAAGAATTTACAAGAATTATTAAATGAATATGGGTTGTCCAGGAAATTAACCTTAGAAATGATTAGAGATTGGACATGGAATGATGAGGGGGAATCGGCAATGGATGCTTCTAACAGGTTTCAGAAGAAATGGTTTAAGTATTTCAGCGATATAAAAGATATAGACGAATTCAATAGAATCTTACAGGTTTTTGTTGATGCCTGGAATTATTTCCCACACAAATCCCTTGAGGGTAGATCACCGGATCAGATGGTCCACAGAGCATTAGAAGAAGACCCTTCTCTCTCAAAAAAAGATGATAAAGAGATGCCGGATGTCGTTGTCGGTGACCGTAAAATATCTTGGAATGAATACTGGGCTATGATTGCTGAAATGGAAAAGTTACAAAAGCCATTTAAGGAGTTTGTAGAGAAAGAGATTTTGCCGGAATATAATAAATTCTTAATAGATAAATTTTCACCCAAAACAGCGAGAAAACATGTACAAATAGCTGATATATTTTTTGAGAGAGCAATGCATATCGGCTTCATAGAATTTAAAGATATTAGGAAAGATTTTGTCCAAAAAGAATTTCCCAAATGGTGGCAAACCCATATTTTAGATAGCGATCTGAATGAAAAAGAAGTATTATCTTCTCTAAAAGAATTGTTTAACTTCTTGGCTTTTCTTTATGAGACAGACATAGAAAAGTTTGGGTTTTAGAAAGCCACTACGCGATTTGATCATAAAATACATAGGATGCACCTATATTAAAAAATGTCATAGGTGACACCTTTGACATAGAAAGATAGGAAAATAGGGGACGGTTCTCTTTTAGTCTGTATTGTTTTTTTATATAAAATAGAGGAAAATAGGGGACGGTTCTCTTTTAGTCTGTATTGTTTTTTTATATAAAATAGTATGCGAGAGCACGGAAGGGAATAATATTAAAAAGGAGATAGCAGTGAGAGAATTAATATCTCTACCAAGAAAAAGAATTTTTAACAAAAATAGCGAGTTTAAGGTATGCCCAAAATGCGAGAAAAAAGAACTTACAGAAAAGATTATAACTGATATTATTCATGACAAAATACATGATTGGATTGAATGTCAAAATTGTGGATGGACATCTGAAGAAGATTTTATTTTTTCCGAAACCAAGGGATTGATAGACGATATTGAGATAGATTTTCCAGTAAAAAAAGCAAAGAAGTAAATTTATGAAAAAGAGAAATATAATGAGTAACAAAATAAAGTAAAATAATTTGAAATAACTACATGAAAGAATTTATAAAAAAAAGATCAAGGCACTATATATTTATATTAATAGCTATTGGAGGTATTTATTTTGCAAACTTTGTTGGATCTGACATAATTAAAGTTTTGATAGTGACTCTTTTTGCTGTTTGGGGTGCGTTTTGGTTCATAGGATTGATTATGATTGATGTTCAGGAAGAGTTAGCTATTTTTAGAGATTTGTTATCCAGAGTAAAATCATTTTTCACCAAGAAAAAACAAAAGTAATTTTATGATAAATAGAAGGTGGCTCCTTTTACTTCCTGCGTCACTCGATACAGGGCAAGGTGGGGAATTTGGCGTTTTATATAAAACAATAGTGTGCAGAGGTGTGGGGTAGCTATTTTATCACTAATTCCCTTAAACGAAATAGGGGACGGTTCTCTTTTAGTCGGAAATAGGGGACCGGAAATAGGGGACGAAATAGGGGACGGTTCTCTTTTAGTCGGGGAATTAGGCGTTTTTGCGAAATAGGGGACGGTTCTCTTTTAGTCGGGGAATTAGGCGTTTTTCAATTAGCGAAATAGGGGACGGTTCTCTTTTAGTCCCCGGT
>PWEB01000069.1 GCA_003553305.1 Syntrophomonadaceae bacterium | reverse complement strand
GAGGCATTTTTTATCGATCACGGGATGGGAGTAGTAATTGGAGAAACTACCGAGATAGGTTCTAATGTCACCCTGTACCAGGGGGTTACCCTGGGTGGGACCGGCAAGGAAAAAGGGAAACGCCATCCGACGATTTGTGATAATGTGGTAGTCGGAGCCGGCGCTAAAGTGCTTGGGCCGATTGAGATTGGCGAGAACAGCAGGGTCGGAGCCGGTTCAGTAGTTTTAAAAGCAGCACCGCCTAATGCGACAGTGGTTGGCATTCCGGCCAGGGTGGTTTACTATAATGGGGAAAGAGTGCCGTCAGTCAACCTTAATCACAATGACATGCCAGACCCGGTAGCCGAAGCTTTAAAAAGGCTGCAGGATCAAATTGATCAACTGCGCTGCCAGCATGTAGACTCAGAAAACGGGGGGACCTGCAAAAGTGGCAATAAAACTTTTCAACACCTTAACTCGCAGTAAAGAAGAGCTAAAACCCGGAGCGCCTCCACTGGTTACCTTTTACGTCTGCGGTCCGACTGTTTATGATTATATTCATGTTGGCAATGCCCGGATATTTATAGTTTTTGATGTCATCAGGCGCTACCTGGAGTATCGTGGTTACAAGGTCAAAATGGTTCAAAACTATACTGATATTGACGATAAAATGATTAACCGGGCTAACGAACAGGGCATTGCAGTAACTGAGTTGGCTGACCGGTTTATCAAGGCTTATGAAGATGATGTAACCAGCCTGCGGGTGCGTCCGGCAGATGTCAAACCCAAGGCTACCGAACATATCCCTCAGATTATTGAACTGGTTGAACGCCTGCTTGAGAATGGCTATGCTTATATCAGCGATGGTGATGTTTATTACGATACTACCAGTTTCCCCGAGTACGGACGGCTAACTCAGCAAAAGCAGGAAGACCTGCTGGCCGGAGCAAGGGTCGAACCGGGCGAGAAAAAACGCAGCCCCCTTGATTTCGTTCTGTGGAAGCAGAAGAAGGAGGGCGAACCTTCCTGGGGCAGTCCCTGGGGTGAAGGGCGGCCGGGATGGCACATCGAATGCTCCGCAATGTCGATGCATTATATGGACGACACCCTTGATATTCATGCCGGTGGAGCAGACCTGATTTTCCCCCACCATGAAAATGAAATTGCCCAGACCTGGGGCGCGGACAAACGACCGCTTGCCCGTTACTGGATGCATGCCGGTTATCTTAATATTGAAGAACAAAAAATGTCGAAGTCATTGGGTAACGTGCTTACCGTAAGGCGCCTTCTCGAAGAACATGATCCGCTTGACCTGCGTTTCCTGATTCTTTCTGCCCATTACCGCAGCCCTTTAAACTTCAGCGATGAACTGGTCGCCCAGAGCAGAACCGGAAGGATGCGCCTGCAGGAAATGATCAATAATCTGCTTGATGCAATTGAAGGGGCTGGGGACGGAAATGAAGATATCTCCGGCGAAAACGGGCAAAAGCTCCGGCAAGCTTTAGATGAAGCGAAATGGCGTTTTGTGGAAGCAATGGATGATGATTTTAACACTGCTGATGGTTTGGGGGTTCTTTTCGAACTGGCCCGCAGCTGCAACATCTATTTGAAAGAGGCCCACCCTTATAACCGCGCACTGCTTGAAGAAACCCTTCAGTTTTATTGTGACGGCAATGACATCCTTGAAATATTAGATGTTTCTGCGCCCGAAACGCTGGATGAAGAGATCAGTGAAATGATTGAAAAGCGGGAACAGGCCCGGTCATCTCAAGACTTTGCCACAGCCGATCAAATTCGTGATGACTTAGAGGTAAAGGGTATTATTTTGGAAGATACCCCGCACGGAACCCGCTGGAAGCGCAAGTAACCTGCTAGATGAACCGGACCGGTATCAAGGACAGGAGGACGGATTAAAAGATGGCCTACATCAGGGAAAGAACAATTGAGTCAGCCTGGAGGATGGTTTTGTGGAACTGTGCCCGCTACGGTTACAGCTACCGCATCAAAAAGGGCAGTTATGAGGGACAGCTCCGTAAGCAGCTTAACCATCTGGCCGTGGTGGTAGAAGAGCCGTATACTCGCCCCCTGGCCGTATGGCTGCCTGAAAACTGCGGTATTCCTGCGCCTACTTCCGAGGAGAGGATTCATCAATATTTCTACGACTACCTGGCAACTGACACCAAAGGTGATCTGGAAGACTACACTTACGGAGAGCATATAGCTCCACAGTTACCGGCAGTGATCGATCTTTTAAATAAATCTGCAGGAGCTACAAACCAGGCTTGCTTAAATATTGGGGGCAGTGAAAATATCAAGTTAAATGATCCCCCCTGTTTGCGGGTTGTTGATTTTAAAGTGGTAGACGGTCAGCTGCATATGTCAGTTTTTTTCCGATCCTGGGACATTTTTGTCGGCTTTCCGGAAAACCTGGGCGGCCTGCAACTTTTAAAGGAATATATTCTGATGCACCTCAAGTTTCCGGTTGAAGACGGTCAGATTACAGCATATTCTTCAGGAGCTCATATTTACGAACAATATTTTCCGATTGTTAATATATTAAATGCTCACAAATGTTGATCGGAATTGAGAGACTGAGTATAGCGGAGGTGGTGGTAACAGATGAGTGACGGAAACCGGACTCCTTCAAACAAGAATCCAGAGGAGGAAGATATCGAGGATCACAGCAGTGATGGCAGCAACCTTGTTGAAGAAGAGAAGGACGAGTTAATTGCCGGACGCCATGCTGTGGTGGAAGCCTTACGTTACAGCAAACCACTCCGTGTCTACTTGATGGATGGCCAGAAAGGGGCGGTCATAAATGAAATCACTCTGCTGGCCCGTCAAAGGAAGGTGCCGGTCAAACGCCTGACCAGGGAGGAATTTGAAAAGTTTGCCGGTGGTATTTCGGGCAATCAGGGTGTAGCATCCCTGGTATCACCTTTTCAATACTGGTCTCTTAACCGGTTGATTGAGGTTGCCAAGTCCTCCAAAACAGATCCGTTTTTGATACTGCTTGATCATTTAGAGGATCCCCAGAATTTAGGGGCTGTTATGCGCACAGCTGATGCCGCCGGCGTAGATGGTGTGATTATCCCCGATCAACGGGCTGCAGGAGTCACAGCAGCGGTCCGTAAAGTAGCGGCCGGTGCAGCTGAACGTCTACCGGTGGCCATGGCAGGAAACTTAAACCGCGCTGCCGAGATGCTTAAAAAAGAAGGGTTCTGGCTTTACGGCGCGGAGGCTGACGGCAGCCAGGCTTATTACCGGGTTGACTACTGCCGTCCGTTGGTCCTGGTGATCGGTTCAGAGGGTAAAGGCCTTTCCCGCTTGCTTCGAAAAAACTGTGACCTGACCTTGACTATTCCTATGCCGGGCCAGGCGGGTTCGCTCAATGTAGCAGCCTCCACAGCTATCCTGACTTACGCTGTACTGGCCCAGAGAGAAGGCTGGATAAAGTGATCATACCAATCTTGATTGTTGACGGTTACAACATTATCGGGGCCTGGGATGAATTAAAAATACTAAAGAAAGCTGATCTGGGAAGCGCCCGCGATCAACTGATTGCTGACTTGGCCGGTTTCAGGCCCTGGTGTTGGGAAAGGATTATCATTGTTTTCGATGGGCAAAGCTTTGCCTGGGAATATGTAGACGGAGTGGAGGTGGTTTTTACCGAGAGCCGGGAAACAGCGGATACGATGATTGAACGTCTTGCCGCCGGGTATGCTGCCTACACCCGGGTTGAAGTGGCTACCTCTGATAATGCAGAGCACCGCGCTGCTACTGCTGTGGGGGCCGGAGTCATTTCAGCGATGGCCTTAAAAGAACGCCTGCTTGAAAAGAGCGAAAGCTACCAGCGCATGACCGGAACTAAAAGAAATGATGGGTTAATGCTTAATGATTTTTTAAAGGATGCGGATCTTGACAGGCTGAAGCGCCTACGCCGCTCATGAAATGTTTAAGTTGATGCTGTAAAAGGCG
>PWEB01000090.1 GCA_003553305.1 Syntrophomonadaceae bacterium | reverse complement strand
CGCAGGCGCTAAAGCGAGCCCTGGAAGATGCCGAGCTTGAGGGTATGCTGCCGAAAGCAGTGATAGTGGTTAATCTTTACGGGCAGAGTGCAGATATGGACCCGCTCGTGGAGCTGTGCGATGCTTACGGAGTCCCTATAATCGAGGATGCCGCCGAATCACTGGGGGCAAATTATAAGGGTAAGATGAGCGGCAGTTTTGGCAAGTACGGGATACTTTCTTTTAACGGAAACAAGATTATAACTACCTCTGGGGGCGGGGCCCTGGTCTCAGATGACTTAGAGGCCCTGGAGCGGGCCCGTTACCTGGCTACCCAGGCCCGGCAGCCGGCCAGGCATTACGAACATACCGAGGTGGGTTATAACTACCGGATGAGCAATATCCTGGCCGGAATCGGCCGCGGCCAGCTTGAGGTATTAGAGGAAAGAGTTGCTGCAAGAAGGGCTATTTTCGAGCGCTACCGGGTAGCGCTTGGTGATTTAGAGGGCTTTGACTTTATGCCCGAGGCAGACTACGGGCGCAGCACCCGTTGGTTGACTACCCTGACTGTTAACCCGGACCTGTGCGGTGTGAACCGGGACCAGATCATTGATGCCCTGGGAAAAGAAAATATTGAGGCCCGCCCGGTCTGGAAACCGATGCAGCTGCAGCCGCTTTACCAGGGATGTAAGTTCTATCCCCACCCGGAACAAGTCGGGGGGACGTTTTGTTTGACTTCCGGTGACAGTGTCTCAGAGCAGCTATTTAACCTGGGCCTCTGTCTTTCATCCGGTTCAAGCCTGACTGAAGTGGACCAACAGCGGGTCATTGAGGTAATAAAAGCGCTTCTATAAGTTGTTGTGTGAGTTTTTTATGCCGAACTTTATTATGATATAATATGGAAAATATATTTAAAGCGAGGGGTTCTTTTATGACAATCACAAAAAGCGATTTGTTAAACATGATTGACAAAATGCCTGATGATATTGACATAGATGAATTGATTTATAACTTATATTTAAAAAAGAAAATTGAACTTGCTGAAGATGATGTTGCTAATGGTCGCATAAAATCACATGAAAACGTTGTAATGGAGACAGAAAAGTGGTTCGAAAGTTAATATGGTCTGATCGGGCTTTTGAAGACTTGAAAATTATTTATGATTATATTGCTAGGGACTCTAAAAGATATGCCCAAGTTCAAATAAAGCATATTCAATCAAAAATATTGTCCCTTTGTGAATATCCTTCACTTGGTAGGCTGGTACCAGAACTCCCTGATAATATTTACAGAGAATTGATTGTAGACAATTACAGAGTAGTTTATCGAATTAATGATAGTGATTCTCTGATAATTATTATAGCAATTGTACACTGTAGGCAAATGATCGAGAATGAATTGATCAATACGGAGGATTTGAATGGCAAAGGTAAACGGAAAAGTTAAATTAGCGGCCATGGTAGTTATTGATGCCATCCTGGTTTTAACCGCCCTTTCCCTGGGCGTTTATTTGCGTTTCGACTGGAATGTGCCCGATTTCTGGATGGGCCAGCTGGAAGGAATGCTGCTGCCGGCGGTGATTATCCACCTGGCGGCTTTTTTCATATTCGGTTTCTACCGCCGGGTCTGGCGCTACGCCAGCATTGATGAACTGATGTTGATCGCCGTGGCCGTCAGTATGGGCATCGGCAGCACTTACCTCTACAGCTTATATGCCGGGGTGCTGCCCCGCAGTTCATATATTATCGCCTGGTTCCTGCTGCTCTTTTTAATCGGTGGTTCCAGGCTGTCGGTGCGCCTGCTGGATAGTTTTTTAAGCAAACCGCAGGCGGCAGGTAAACGGCAGAAAGCCCTGGTTGTGGGGGCCGGGGAAGCCGGGGTCATGGTGGCCCGGGAGCTGAAAAAGCATGGGCCTTCGCTGGGTATCAAGCTGGTCGGCTTTATAGACGATGACCGGACCAAGCAGAACCAGATCATCCAGGGGGTGCCGGTGCTGGGTGCGCGCAGTGACCTGCCTGAGGTAGTGCAGCAGAAGGGGATCGGCGAGATCATCATCTCCATGCCCTCTGCCCCTTACAGCACCCTGCAGGAAATTATCAGCCAGTGTGCCGACCTGCCGGTGAAGATTAAAACGGTGCCCGGGATCTTTGAAATTGTCAAGGGCCAGGTCAGCCTGAAAGCCTTGAAGGATGTCGATATTGAAGACCTGCTGCAGCGTCCTCCGGTGGAACATGATATGGAGGCGGTGTCCAGGTATTTAAGCGGAGAGACGGTGTTGGTGACCGGGGCCGGGGGCTCGATCGGGTCGGAGCTGTGCCGGCAGATTGCCCAGATGGAGCCGGGCCGGCTGGTACTGCTGGATCACGATGAAAACGGTGTTTTTTTGATAGACATGGAGATCAAGCAAAGGTTCCCGGAGCTTGAAGTGGTGCCCCTGGTGCGCGATATCCAGTCCCGCAATATATTAGAACAGGTTTTTAAAGATTACCGGCCAACCGTAGTTTTTCATGCTGCTGCCTACAAACACGTGCCTCTGATGGAGCTGAACCCGGAAGAGGCGGTGCGTAATAATTTAGAGGGCAGCAAGAACTTAATTGACCTTTCCGCCGGCAACGGGGTGAAGCGCTTTGTCTTCGTGTCGACCGACAAGGCGGTTAACCCGAGCAGTGTAATGGGAGCCACCAAGCGGATGGTGGAAATTTACCTGCAGGAGAAAGCCCGTAACTGTAACAGCTGTGTATTTTGTTCGGTGCGTTTCGGTAATGTGCTGGGCAGCCAGGGCAGTGTGGTGCTGCTGTTCAGGGAACAAATTGCCAGGGGCGGACCGGTGACGGTGACTCACCCGGAGATGAAGCGCTACTTTATGACCATTCCCGAGGCGGTGCAGCTGGTTATCCAGGCCGGGGCGCTCGGCAGGGGCGGGGAAATCTTTGTCTTAGATATGGGTGAACCGGTGAAGATTGTCGACCTGGCCCGGGATATGATTATTCTGTCCGGTTTAAGGCCGGATGAAGATATTAGGATTGAATTTACCGGGTTGCGCCCGGGTGAAAAACTCTACGAAGAACTCTTCAGCGACCGCGAAAACTTCGCCGTAACCCGGCACGAGCGGATCTTCATCGCCCCGGATACTTCTTACGACGAGGCTGTCGTGCAGGAAGAGCTTGACTACCTGCAAAAACGTGTCAAACGCCACCTGTGACAACCGGTGCCCTACACTTTTTGTCACACACAGCCGACATATGATTATGACTTTTAAAACAGCAGCAATGCTGTTTTTTTTATTTTTAAGAAGGAATTGCCTGCCTAATGGCGAACATGTGTTTAATATAGGTTACTATCTATTCCTCAGGTGGTGATATATTGGGCAGGCAACCAAGAAGAATCAGTGAAAGCGGGCTTTATCATTTAATGTTCAGGGGTATTAACCGGCAGAATATCTTTGATGAGGTTTCTGACTACAGCTTTTTCCTTGATATGCTTGGCAAGATCAAGGGTGTGCTCGGTTTTGACATTTATGCTTATTGCCTGATGACAAACCACGGGCACTTACTAATCAAGGAAAGATGTCCCGGTGAACTTGTTAGCATAATGCAGCGCCTACTAACCAGGTATGCTCACTATTACAACAAGAAGTATGAGCGTTGCGGAACTTTGTTCGGGCAGCGCTTTGCCAGCGAAGTAGTAAGCAGTGATCGCTATTTGTGGACGCTGGTCAGGTATATCCATCAGAACCCGGTCAGGGCCGGTTTTGTTGATGATGTTAAAGATTATCGGTGGAGCAGTTATCAAGATTATTGCCGGGAAACTAGCTATGCAAGCAGTTTTGTTAACAGGGAATATCTCTTCAGAATTATTGCAGGTGATAGGGATACTGCTAGAAGCTTATTTATTAAACTGCATGAAGGGCAGATAAAAGACGATTTTGATCCAGGGAATGGTTCTAAGTCTACTAATGATGAAAAGGTTCGCAGGGCGATTATAAAAATGCTAAATGGTAACATGCCTCACACT
>PWEB01000167.1 GCA_003553305.1 Syntrophomonadaceae bacterium | reverse complement strand
TTATAAAATTGGGTTAAGTTATCCACATTATTAAACCACTTCCCTCTGTACTGCCACCATGCTTATCCACAGGTTAAAAATCTCTTTGATCATACAAGCACAGCCTGTGCAAAAAAGCACTACAAAACAAACGCTTTAAAAGGGTTAAAAATATGGACTAATATGATAAAATATAATTATAAAATCCGCTAACAGCTGATATGCGCTAGAATATTTATAACATATAGAACGCTATTTCAATTGACTAATAACAATCTAAGGGGCAACCATGTGGAATTCAAAACTGTTTAAAACCGGAATCGGAATCCTGCTCATCTTCCTGATTATTTATATTGGCACCCAGATTTCCTTTATATTTCAACCACTTGTTGTTGCCTTTGAAGCCCTTTTCATCTCATTTATAATATCGGGAATTCTTTATTACTTCACATATCCTTTAGTCGACTGGCTGGAAAATCGCAAACTGCTTCGTGCAGCAGCTATTTTAATAGTCTTCCTTTTAATTATCGGCCTTTCTACCCTGCTCGGTTTTACAATCGGACCAATTCTTCAGGAAGAGTTCGCCAAGTTCGTTATTAATATCCCGGATAGTATCAGGGGCGCCCGCCAATTAATCAGTGATTTAGAAGATAACGTAATCATGGCTAACCTCCTTGAATTAGAGGCTTTCGATCTTGAAAATATCTTAGAAAACATTACTCAGACTATCAGCAGGACAATCACCCAAATTGCCACCAGCGTCGCAACAGTAATTGATTTTTTAACCGGCATATTTATGACAATCATCATCGTGCCATTTTTGCTATACTATATGCTTAAAGAAAAAGGAAATGAGATTATTTCCGGGCCGGTAAACCGCCTGGCCCCACAGGAGTACAAAGCAACTATTATCAGCGCCATGGCAGAGATGAACCGACTGCTCAGCGCCTATGTGCAGGGACTGGCAGTTGTTTGCCTCTGCGTGGGCATCCTGGCCTACATCGGCTTTTTAATTATCGGTCTTGAATATGCCCTTATTCTATCAATATTCATTATGATCACCAACGTAGTGCCTTTCCTGGGTCCTTTTATCGGATCCATTCCAGCAGTAATTATCGGTCTCCTCGATTCACCTTTGACTATGCTGATGGTGATTATTTTAATCATTATTGTCCAGCAGATTGAAAGCATGCTAATCTCTCCCCAGATCATGGGCCGCAAACTGTCCTTAAGTCCGCTGGCAATTATTGTGATTGTCCTGGTTTCCGGGCGCCTGGGTGGCCTACTGGGCATTATTTTAGCCATCCCCACTTTTACTGTCCTAAAAATAATTATTAACCACATTTATGAGTATTATCAATTGAGCATAACCGATCAACAAAATCACCCAGAGAAGTAAAAACCTTTTTACAATCTTTATCTTAATTAGCTTTTTGCATTGTACAAAAAAGCTTAGTATAATATTACAGCTAACCTCAACTATAAGGAGTGGCTATTTAGTGAAAGACAAAAAACAGCGCTGCCTTTCAAAAAAAGGTTCAAGCCGGGAAAACCTGCTCGCAGAAATGAAGGAAGCCCGCTCTGCTGATGTAGGCTGGGAAAATGGTCAGTCATGGGGATTGGTCTATCATGCAGGAGAAGATGTCGATCGGGTTATCAAAGAAGCCTACAATCTCTTTTCTCACGGTAATGCGCTTGATCCCCAGGCCTTTCCTAGTTTAAAAAAATTTGAAATAGAAGTAGTGGACCAAACTGCTTCTTTACTGAATGCCGGTCCTGACGCTGTTGGCTCAATGACTTCAGGTGGCTCAGAGAGTTCACTAATGACCGTTAAGGCCAGTCGCGACCAGGCTTATTCTGAGAAACCACAGATTACCGAACCTGAAATGATCATTCCTGAAAACGCTCATCCGGCCCTTGACAAAGCCGCACACTATCTGGGAATTAAGACAGTGCGCATACCTCTTGCCGCAGATTACCGGGTTGATTTAGAAGCTGTGCGTCAATCGATTAATGCAAATACCATATTACTGGTTGGTTCTGCTCCGGCCTACCCACACGGAGTAGTTGATCCGATTGAAAAATTGGGACAGTTGGCCCTTGAAAGAAATATTAACCTGCATGTCGATGCCTGCCTGGGTGGTTTTGTCCTTCCATTTTTAGAGCGCCTGAATTATTTCGTTCCGCCTTTCGATTTTAGAATTCCGGGGGTTACATCTATTGCTGCTGACTTACATAAGTATGGTTATACAGCAAAGGGGGCATCTTTGATTATATATCGCAATTCAGAGCTACGCCGCCACCAATTTTTTACTTTAACCAGCTGGCCGGGCGGTCTTTTCGGTTCTTCAACAATTACCGGCACCAGACCGGGAGGTCCTATTGCCGCTGCCTGGGCAGTGCTCAACTACCTGGGAGAAGAAGGCTATATGCGCCTGGTTAGAGAAGTAATGGATACCACCTGTATTCTGCAGGAAGGAATCAAGAATACCGGTAAGCTCGAAATACTCGGTCAACCGGTGATGAGCGTTTTTGCTATAGGCTCTAATAAACTGGATGTCTACGCTCTTGCTGACGCTATGGTCAAAAAGGGGTGGCAGCTGGGAAGACAGCACCTTCCCCCCGCCTTGCACCTTACCGTAACCCCACCCCATACAAAAATTAGAGAAGCCTTTTTGGCAGATCTTGAAAAAGCTGTCCGAGAAGTAGAAGATCAGGATCCTGAAAACTGCGAGGGAATAGCAGCCATGTATGCTATGATGGGAACCATGTGCAGCCAGGTCGATTTAAAAAGCTTTGCGGTAGATTACCTGGATAAAACTTACCGGGTATAAAAAGTGATCTGTTGATCAATGAACTACAATAAATCGAAATAAGGAGTTATAACAATGGTAGAGAAAAAACCTCTGGTAACAATCGAAATCAAAGACGGCTCGATTATCAAAATCGAACTTGATCCGGACAGCGCGCCAAATACAGTGCGCAACTTTATCCATCTGATCAAGAAAAAATTTTACGACAAACTGATCTTCCACCGGGTCATTCCCGGGTTCATGATCCAGGGCGGTTGTCCGAAAAGTAATGGATCAGGCGGACCTGGTTATAGAATCAAAGGAGAATTTTCTGCTAATGGACATCCCAACCCGATCAGCCATCAGCGAGGAATACTTTCAATGGCCCGGGCTCGGGATTATGATTCTGCCGGATCACAATTTTTTATTACAGTAGATGATGCCACACATTTAGACGGGCAGTATGCTGCATTCGGAAAAATCATTGCAGGGATGGATGTTGTCGATCAAATAGCAAACGTTGAACGCAACAAAGGTGACGACAGACCTTTTTATGAGCAGCAGATAAAAAAGATCACAGTAGATACATTCGGGATCGAATACGAAAAACCGGAGATATTATAAAAGTAACCGGGCTTAACCGGTCTGACAATTCATCTTCATCACCCAGGCCTACTTCACCCCTACTTAACATAACCTGAAAACCAACCGGATAAGCAGGTAAATTTTTTCAACGGAAAATTTAAACCTCAAGGTCAAGCATCTCCCCACCCCAGGAAACTATCATTTCTATTGCCTCATGGACAAGATAAACCATCCGATAAGCTTTTTCATAGGTAAGCATAATCTGTCCTGAAAAGCTCAAAATGGGTTGCTTGTTAACCATGCCTGGTCTTACATGCCCGTTCAGTATCTTTTGAACGAGCAAACAGCTTTCCTTTAAAAAGCAATCTTTTATAAATTTTGTTCCGGCCCCTGTGAAATAAAAAGTTTATATGTGATTAAAAGGACTTTTCAGACTTAGATCTCACATCCATTCCCGATAAAAACAACTCCACTATTATAGGATCAAATTGGCTGCCGGAGAATCTTTTCAACTCTTCCAGGGCACTTTTCTCGCTTTTCGGCTTTTTATAAGGACGTTCACTGGTCATTGCATCAAAAGCATCGACTACGGCAAGGATACGGCATTCAATTGGAATTTCGAAACCTTTTAAACCTAGCGGATATC
>PWEB01000055.1 GCA_003553305.1 Syntrophomonadaceae bacterium | reverse complement strand
TGCTTTGCCGGGGGCAGTCCTCACGCAGAACATTAACAGCACCGTGACTGAAAAGGACCTGTTCTGCTTGATTAGTATTTAATTCCAACATCGGTTCAAGCCATTGCAAAAAATCATCTAACTCCCGGGCCAATGTTTCCTGTTCGATCGTAGAAACCTCGATTTTAATAGCCCTGCTCGCTTTTTCCACTCCCTTTATAAGATCTGTCACAAGCATCACCTTCTTTTCATGAATTGCAAAATTATAAACTTGATGCGTAAAAAAACTTACTGCCCAAAGTCACAAGCTATATAGTGGGCGGCACTTCCTGCACAAACAGATATACGAGAATGGCCACAACATAACAATACACAGCAATATAGATCAAGCGGCCCTTTTTAAGGAAATCAATCAACCAGATAATACCAACCAGGGAAAACACGAATGAAATAATAAAAGAAATAATTAATGGCCCAGTCCCAATCGCAAACCAGAAGTCAGAAGTCATTTCTCCCATAGCCAGGACAGTTGAGCCTAAGATAACCGGAATAACCAATAAAAAGGAATAGCGAACTGCCGTATTCCTATCCAGGCCTAGCCACAAACCTGCAATCACCGTAGCTCCAGACCGCGAAATGCCGGGCAAAACAGCCACTGTCTGGGCCAAACCAACCAGGATAGAGTCTGTGAAAGTCATATTTTCTTCCCTGCGGTTACCATATTGTTTGAACCGTTCGATTAAAACCAGGGCTGTTCCGGTTACTACAAGAGCAGCAGCAATAAATGGTGGTGTTTTCATAACCTCTGCAACCTGGCCTTGTAAAATTAGCCCTAATCCGCCGGTTATAGCAGTGGCAATGATAATATAAAGCCCAAATAGGAACTGAACCCTGTTTTCAGCATTCTTTTCTCTGAAGTATAGTAAAAACCCGGTAATCACCGCCCAAAGCTCCTGGCGGAAATAAAGCATCACAGCGAAGACGGAAGCAATATGCAAAAAAATCTCGAATGCAAGACCAGGGAAATTATAACCAAAGAGAAGCTCTACTATAATTATATGTGCTGTACTTGAAATTGGCAGGAACTCAGTAATGCCCTGCACAATTCCGAAAATAATTGCTTCAAGCAAATGCATGATCTATGGCCCCCTGCTTTTAAAAACTATTGGTTGAAGCTTGACGGGTTCTATAAAAATCAATTTGCTGGATCCTTTAATATCCCTGGCTATTATATAATTATCTACATTAAGTGTCATCTCCAAAAAGCCTTAAAAGATATTTCTGTATCTTTCTCTCATTGTTTGCATCACATAGCTGATAATGCCATCCTGCTCTGCAGTGGTAAGATCCTCAAAACGCAATCCATATTGATAAGACATGTTGGGATCAGCCCATAATCTTGAACTTTGATCAGTTCTAACAATTCTTCCTTTAACTTCAAAAGGGGTAATCTCATTTCTCACGGGAATATTAAAACGCAAAACAAGTTCAGAGCCAATCGATATAGAATGTGCGGTATTTAAAAGAGCGCCGCCTCCGGAAATATCCAGGAAAAGACCCTTTATATAATCTGCTTGATCAGTTGTCAGGTAATCCACATCAACTGTCACAGAAACCCTGACATAGTTTCTGCGCTGTAAACGCTTATAATCAGAGATTACTTTTAGCCTGCAGGTTGGGTTTCGATCTGCAATAAATTTAACTATAGCGGCTTCAGCGATATAAAGGCTTTCCTTCCTGTCTTTTTTTATGATTTCCAGGATAATAACTTCTGCCTGTTCAGAAGCTATTTTTTTTAAATCATCCTTTAGGAGCACTTCTACATCATCTTGCTCAAAATTCAGAATTGAACCCACTATGCAATCCTTGTTACCATCAGAAGAGTAGAGTCTAACTTTATCCCCAACTGCCAGAATGTCGATTGCCATGGCCAGTCCAATCCCCCTTACCTCGTTCCAAAGAAGGGCTTTTTAATAAGATTTTGCAGTCAAAGCAGCTCAATTGCCGAAACATCTCAAATCACAGAAGCGCTTATATGGTTTTTACTCTCCAAAAACTTTTTCCACAGCTTGTTCATGAATCTCTATTGCATTGGCACCGCGTAAAACAAAGCGGATCAACTTAACTTCTTTCAATTCAGGGATAACTTCTTTGATAGCCTTAAATGCGATTTCTGCTGCGTCATCCATCGGAAAACCGAATGCTCCGGTAGAAAGGGAAGGAAAAGCAATTGATTCAATCTTGTTCTCGTCAGCCAGCTGCAAGGCATTACGGTAGCAATCAGCAAGAAACTTCTCTTCGGGCTTATCCTTTCCGTAAACAGGCCCCAGGCAATGGATAACATAACGGTTAGGTAAGTTATGACCACCCGTGATGACAGCTTCTCCGGGCCCAATCGGAGCGAGAGGTGCGCACTCCTTCTCGAGCTCAGGGCCAGCTGCCCGGTGCAGAGCGCCAGCAACACCTCCACCGGTTTTCAATTGGGCATTAGCAGCATTAACTACCGCTGTAACATCTTTCTGCCCGGCAATATCACCGCCTGCACATTCAATGGTTACTCCGGATAATATTTTTTTCATGATAAAAAATCCTCCCAATGCTACAGTTTACTTATATTATTACAAAAAGAGGGACCGAGATCAAACACTTAAGCGCACAAGAAAATATTCCAAACCTGTTCAGACACATAATAACAGGGGACCTGCACTCCTGCTGCCATAAGGCACAGTACGGATCCCCTGCTTCACTTGCTTTGTTGAAGCCTAAAATATTTGCAATAGCTTATAATATCTCTGCATACTGTTCAGGTATGAAACCGATTAACACCTTGTCTTCGTCAGCAAGCAAAGGACGACGCATAATTTTTGGGTTTTCGTAAATCAATCCTGCTGCTTGCTGATCAGAGATTTTTTCAAAATCCAAGCCCAGTTTTTTAAATCCCTCACTGCCCGGATTGAGTAAAGCTACTATGTTTGTTCCAGCCCGGGACGCGAGTTCACTTAACTCTTCTGCAGTAAGGGGCTGCTTTAAGATATCACGGTACTCATAGTCGACCTTGTTCTCCGAAAGCCACGCTTTCGTTTTGTTACAAGTTGTTCAGCTCGGAAAACAATAAAATTTCAGCATCGAACCGTTTTCCTCCTCAACTAATCACCGATTTTCCAGGTTTCCCAGACCTTGCCAACAAGATCGGGGCCGGGCTTGAGGGTTTTTTTGCCGGGCTGCCAGCCTGCCGGGGTTGGTTCACCGGTTTTGCGGACATGCTGGAAAGCCTGAACCTGGCGAACTAATTCGTGAAAATTGCGCCCTACAGGGGGAGTGAGCACTTCCATAGCCTGGATAACACCATCCGGGTCAATAATAAAGCGACCCCTGATGTTAACGCCTCCTTCTTCATCATACACCCCGTAAAGTTTTCCCACCTTGCCTCCTGTGTCAGACAACATGGGGAAAGGAACCCCGCCATCAACCATCTTGGAAAGTTCTTGTTCCTGCCAAATCTTATGGGTAAACTGGCTATCAACACTACATGATAGTACTTCTACACCGAGATCCTGAAGTTCATTATACCTGGCGGCAACTGACGCCAACTCTGTTGGTCAAACAAAGGTAAAGTCACCTGGATAGAAACAGACCACCACCCATTTATCCTTGTAATCCGACAATTTAATCTTTTTAAAACCACCATCTACATAAGCATTAGCTTCAAAATCCGGAGCTTTTTGGCCCACCATTACACTCATCAATATACCCTCCTTGCTAAGCAATTATTCTACTTGCTATTAATATATTCTATATTTTAATAATGTTTCCTGCTTGAACTAATATATTAAATTAAAATCCCCTGCTTCTATACAGGGGGCTCAGAAACACCCAATCTGATTAAATTGTCTACTTCGTTTGAATTGCCGCTCTTCAGATTGCAAGGTAAATGAAACTATACATTCTCGGGTGAAGTAGCTGTGCCCGAATTAAGATTAACCTTTTTCAGACGTAATGAATTTAAAACCACATTCAGGGAACTAAGAG
>PWEB01000213.1 GCA_003553305.1 Syntrophomonadaceae bacterium | reverse complement strand
TTTGATTAAAAAAAATCAGAGGAGGGCTCTGCATGACGAAGCCAGTTGTATCAATCGCTGCTTATAAAAATCCGGAGGATACCTTGCGGGAAGCGATTGGTATGTGTAATGGGCTAAAAGATTTAAAAAGCAATGATCAAATCTTAATTAAACCAAACCTGGTTGGTTGGGATTTTGAGTATCCGGTTCCTCCATACGGTATGTTGGCAACGACCGCTTTGATTTACGGATTAGTGCACATTCTTGCCGAAGAAGGGTTTAATCGGATTACTATCGGCGAGGGGCCGCTAATGATTCCCAGGACAATGGGTATGGCGATGTTTAATCTCCTTGGGTATGAACCGCTTCGCGAACGTTACGGTGTCAGGCTGGTTGATTTTAACGAAGGTGAATTTGAAAAGGTTGATTTTGGTGATTTTAAGCTGTCCTTATCTAAAGAAGTGCTCTCAGCAGATAAGATTGTTAATGTTCCGGTTTTGAAAACTCATAACCAGACCAAGGTGTCACTGGGATTGAAAAATCTTAAGGGTTGCCTCAATAGACAATCGAAAATGTTTTGTCACGGCAACAAAAATGAGGATTTGGACTGGTATTTCCCGCATCTGATTAATAAGCTGCCATTGGCGTTGACTATCATTGACGGTATATATGCTTTGCAAAAAGGACCTAGTTATACTGGGGAAGCGATTCGTAAAAATTTGGTTATTGCCTCAACCGATCCATTGGCCTGCGATCTCGTTGGTGCTGAAATTATGGATTACCGACCTGAACAAATTCCTCACCTTCAAAATGCTGCAGAATTTGTCGGCCGTAGTGTCGGACTTGAAAATATAGAAATTAAGGGAGAAGCTGTCGAAGAGCACCGCCAATTTCTTGATTATGATTTTGAATGGACTCCGGATAATACCGGACCGATGGCTTTTCAAAAGAAAGGAATTACCGGATTTGATATTCGTAAATATGACAGTACACTTTGTACAGGCTGTTCCATTACATTTACACCGATTGTCGTATTAGCGATGTCAGCTTTCAAAGGAGAGCCATTTCCCGGGGTGGAGTTAGTGACCGGCAGTATTCAAGAAGCCTCGCCCGGATATGAAAAAACAGTCCTCTACGGACAATGTGCTTGTCAGGCAAATAAAAATAATCCTCACATCAAAAATAAAATTGCAATAAACAGCTGTCCGCCTGATATCAATGAGTATGTAGATAAGATGAAAAAGGAGGGCATTGATTGCAACATAAATGGATATGCCGGATACCGGCAGCACCTTGTTGATCGCTACAGGGAAGAAGATGGTTTTGAACCTGCTCATTTTAAAGAGCAGACTATTTAAGAGGTTTAACGGCCGCAGGCCGTTTTAATCTAAATTAATAAAGGGGGAATAAAAGTGGATGTTTCTTATCTTTCGCTAGAAGGCAAAGTAGCACTAATAACCGGTGGCTGCCGCGGTATTGGCAAAGCAATAGCTATGGCTTTTACTGATGCCGGTGCTGATGTGGCAATCAGTTGCCGGAATCAACCTCACCTAGATGCAGTAGCAGAAGAAATTGGAAGTACAGGTCAGAAAGTTCTACCAGTTGCAGCTCATAATCGGAAAACGGAAGAGCTGGATAACTTATACAATAAGGTAATTGAACAATATGGAAAAGTCGATATCCTGGTTAATAACGCAGCAGCAAACCCAGCTATGGGACCCCTGGTTGATATGGAAGAAAAGGTTTATGACCTGATCATGCTCACTAATTTAAAGTCCTATACATACTTAAGTCAATTAGTTGGCAAACAAATGGTCGCCCAGGGTGGAGGTACCATGGTTAATATAGCTTCAGTCGGTGGAATAAGCCCTGACAAAGGACTGGGAATGTACTGTATCAGCAAAGCAGGTATTATTATGCTCACAAAATCCCTGGCGGCGGAAATGGGTGAGCACAATATACGAGTTAATTGTATTGCACCTGGAGTGGTCAAAACCAAGTTTAGTGAAGCTTTGTGGTCTAACGAAGCTCTAATGAAAGATGAAATGGAACAAATGGCTTTGAAGCGAATAGCAGAGCCCGAAGAGGTAGCCCGTGTCGCTTTGTTTTTTGCTTCGGCGGCAACCCCATACATAACTGGTCAGGTTCTGGTGATGGATGGAGGAAGCTCGCTCTAAAATATTCACTATCAAGAAGTATTCTGCTAGCTGAAAGTATTAATTAAAGGAGGGTAATAATGAGCTCTAATTACGATGTTATTGTTGTAGGTTCAGGTGCCGGGGGTTTAGGTGCTGCTGCGCTTTTGGCCAAGGAATTTGGGAAAAAGGTTTTAGTTTTAGAGAAGAATCCTTTTATCGGAGGTCGATTGGCTTCTTTTGTTGGAAAGGGCGATAAGATAACCATCGATGGCTTCGAACTTGATGTAGATGGATTTAAACAGTTTATGGGGCAATCAAAAGCATGGGTTGGCAGCTGCACTCCGGATATTGATACAATATTTAAAGAAAAGCTTCTCGATGGTTATACTATTGATAATGGAGGTCACGGTCTTTTCTGGGGTAACAAGGGACGGGTCAGTTTTTTGCTTGATTACCTGGAAAGTCCGGTCGATATTCCTGTTAATACCGGTTTGGGTTATATTGATTATGAAAAAGGCAATAAATTCTACCAGGTAGAAAAAGGAAAGCCCTATGGCTGGATGAGTGAAGAAGGATTTATGGCCACTTATAAAATTCTTCGCGAAATGGGTAAGGCCGACTATCATTATGCAGCTGCAAACATGGATGTTTCTCTGAAAGAGTGGATGGATGAACAGGGAATGCATCCGGAAGGTTATGATTATTTAAAACATCTTGCAGCGGCTCAAACCGCAATGGCCGAACCTGACATGACCCCGGCCGGAGATTATATCGGTATTATGGCCATGGCCGGTGACATTAAGATGAACCTGGTCACCGGTTCAGTGGGAACGGTTGCTAATCCGGGGATCATTGCTATTGCCCAGGCGATGGAAGACGTTATTGTAAATAATGGCGGCAAGGTCATGCGCGATACACCCGTTGAGCATATCATAGTCTCAGAAGGTAAAGCCAAAGCGGTCGTTATGCGTTCTAAAGACGGGGTTGAAGTTGTCGATGCTGATACAATTATTTGTAACTTGCCTCCGAAAGAGATTTTTAATGTTGTTCACCCCAGGCACTTGCCAGCAGATTTTGTATCTTTAGTGCAGAAGGAATTCTGGTCACCGGGACTACTCACGCTAACCGCCGGCATGAAAGGTGATGTGTGGGAGGATACACCCATAAATGAAGAAAGTTTTACCTTTATGCCTGGAATTTTAAGGGGTGAAGGATATATAGGCGATTGGGTCGATATGACTATTTGCAGCCTGGCATCCTGGGCTAAAGACAGCGAAGCCCGCCCCGGAATGGGCGTTAAAGGACGCACCCCGGAAGGCAAGACCAGCTTTGAATTTTCGACAGCCCTAACTGATATTGAAATGAGAGACCCAGCGGCGGTGACCAGACTGACTGACTGGTGTGACAACTGGGCTCGCCAATCCTTCCCAAAATGGGATGAATACTGTGAGTTTATGCTTTGGACACCTTCTGATGAAGCTTACGGGCATTGGCGCCCGGTCGGTGAAGACAGACCCGATGTTAAATGTCCCTGGATCGAAGGTCTTTTCTTTGTCGGAGATCAGTATGGTGAGCGAAACTGGAGTGGTGGGGTAGAAGGCGCTTCACTTTCTGCAGTCCTCTGTGTAGACAGTATCATGGGTTCAGATTTAGAAGAAAAGGTTATGCCGTTTTATCATCGCGGCCTGCCTACTTTACCGGGTCATTGGTAGTTAAAGGTATTACTAGTTTCTGGATTAACCGAAAGCCGGTAAATTTAATCAATCATGAATAGTGAAAACGGAGGAAAGATATAAATGGGATTAATGAGTCCGGAACAATACAAAGCCAGTTTGAATGATGGCAGATTGCTCTATTATAAGGGTGAAAAAATTGAAGATGTGGCCAAGCATCAT
>PWEB01000029.1 GCA_003553305.1 Syntrophomonadaceae bacterium | reverse complement strand
GTTATGCTGCCTCCACGCCTGTTCTGCGAACTTTGTTTTATCCCCAGCAATGAATGGGTTTACCTGCAGGACAGCGGGGTGGTGAATACTTTTTCAATCTGCTATGTCCACTGGGATGCCACCCGGATCGGCGAGGGCGAAAAACCACATTTGCCGGCGGTCATTGAAATTGACGGAGCCTCACAGGGCATGGGTATTATGCACCTGCTTGGTGAGGTTGAGCCAAAACATATCAAAACCGGCATGAAAGTCCAAGCAGTCTGGAAGCCGGAAAGTGAGCGTGAAGGCTCAATAACCGACATCAAATACTTTAAACCACTTTAAAGGAGGATTGATGATGGGTATACTGGAACGGATCACCAGAAATATTGATAACCGCTGCTGGGACCCCGGCGTTAAAGCTTTCCCGGTGAAGAACAGATATACTGCAGGCGTGGCCGGTCAGAAATTTTTTGAAGAAATTAAGGAAAACGGCAAAATTTATGGTTCCAGGTGCGAAGATTGCGAGATAACTTACCTCCCCGCCCGCATTTACTGTGAACGCTGCTTTGCCCGCCTGGAAGAGAATAACTGGATTGATGTGGGCACAGAAGGAATTGTTTACTCCTATACTGTCATGCACCAGACAAAAAGTGGAGAACCAAGAGAGGAACCTGCACTGATTGCTGCGGTAAAAATTGCTGACAGCTTATTGATCCACCGCCTGGGAGGCTGCCAGCCCGAAGATGTCTTTATCGGACTGCCGGTCAGAGCAGAATTTAAACCGAAAGATCAGCGGCAGGGCGGAATTGAAGATATAGTTCACTTCCTACCGCTGTAAATGAAATAAATAGCCCCGGCAGCAATATCTGTCGGGGCTTAATAATTTTAAGAAATTTTGCAGTCCGGCCGCAGGTTGTACTTACTCTCCACCGTCTTCAGCCAGTTGACCGGAACTTCTTTTCTTTTTGCCGTTTTTACCGCCTTCACCCTGAGTCAGGTATTTCATGATTTTACCTAATTCGAAAACAATAATAAGCACCCCGGGTACAAATATGAGCAGGATCAAGCCCTGGGTGGTCTGAACAAAGTTCATCAGATATCCGACATAAGGCACTGAACCTGTAACTTTGCCAACCACATTTTCAGCCAAAACCGGGTTAGGATCATTTACATTGTTAGCGTCGCCCCTGGTTACAAACTTCAACTCATCATCCTCCCGCACTTCGACAATGCGGTGCGTGGTCAGAGAATCGGGATCATTAGGTCTGCGGTAGGTTATTATATCACCTGCTCGTAAATTATCTGTTTCAATTTCACGCACGAATGCAAGGCTACCGGTATCAAATTCAGGACTCATACTACCGCTTAAGACTATATACATCTGGTAACCGGCCACCTGGGGAGCACCGCCAGAAATCCTGCTCTGGATTAAGAAAAACGAAAGGGCAGCCATAACAATCAGGAGAATTACAAATAATAGATTCCCGATAATTGTAAAATATTTGCTGAAGCCGCTACGTGAAGTTTTCTTCCTTTTTGATCTTGAACGTGATCCAGGCTTTTCTTCTTTTTCTTCCTCACTGCTGGTAAATTCATCAAGGAGTTCCTGATTATTCAGGTAGCCCTGCTGATCATCCTCTTGCTGATCGGGATCTTCTAGCTCTTCATCCTTATCTCCGAACAAAAAATCATCTGCTGATTCTCCGGGTAAAGATGATAAAAGACCGCTTTCCTTGCGTTCCTGGGTTATCTCCGGAAAGCGCGCTTTATAGTATTCTTCTTTTGCACTTTCTTCCTGGCCGGTTTTGGGTTCCTCATGACGGGGCTCCTCCGCAAAAAGTTCATCAAAGAAGCTATCATCATTATCCTGCCTGGAAGGCCCGGGTTGTTCAGGCTCAGATTTTTTTTGATAAATGGGATCCTTTATAAATTCGTCTGCGGGTTTAACCACATCAGGGCCGGGAGGCGGGGGTGGTGTCGGAGATCCGGCTTCTGGTTCGTGATCAGTATCCAGTTCAAGGTCTTCTATAACAGTCTCAAACTGATCGTCACCCTGAAATTCTTCACCTACCTGGTAATCTTCTTCCTTTTCTGGTTCACCTGCGAGAGTATCTTCGAAGGATTGAATACTATCTTCTTCGGGTTGTGATGTTATCTCGTAGGTTTCATCATCGAATAAGCTTGCAGGATCCCCTTCAGCGCTCAGATCAGGATCTGCTCCGCCCGCTTCCTCTTGCTCAGGCTCATCAAACAAACCGTAACCCGGGTCTTGGGCATCCGGAACGGTTTCTTCATCCTGGAACATATCCTGCTGTGGGGTTTCTTCGCTTGTCTCTTCAGGCATAATATCATCGAAGTTATAACTATCAAGCGGTTCCGGTTCGGATTCTTTCTGCTGATCGGTTTCAAGTTCAGAATCGAGTTCGCTCCCGGGTTCTGGTTTAAAACCCGGTTCGGATTCTGGTTCAGTCTCGGCTTCTGCTTGTTCAAAAAAGTCAAAATCTTCAGGACCAGGGTGGCTGCTAACTGCCTTAAAGTCTTCATCCCCCTCGTCTTTCATTATTTCTGGATCTGTAGCATCGTCCTCATATTTATAAACGGGAGTTGTGCTTTTAGTGTCCTCTTCATAGTCAACTGATTTATCTAATTCATCTTCCCTGGAAGGCTTCTTCTTTTTAGTAGCAATCCGGATCCGCGCGAAAAATTCTTCTTTGATGATAGGTTTGACCATGTAATCATCGACTCCGTCAAGATCAATGGCCTGATAAAGCTTATCGTAGTGTTCGGTGTCAATGAGAGCCATGACATGAGAGTCGCTGCTTTTTTCCCGCAAAGCTCCGAATAAATCGGCCAGATCTTCTGAAACCAGATCGAAATCGATAATAACAATCTCCGGCGAAAGTTTTTCAGCGAGCTTTAGAAGGGTGCTTGTGGAAAGGCAGTTCACTATATCTGTGCCTTCAGGCGCCTGCTTGATCATCTCCTGAAGATCAGCGGAAGATATAAAATTATGGTCGACTAATAACAAGTACATTCTTAGACCTCCCCAAAGCATTTTACTTTTATACATTATAACAGAAACTATTCGTAAAATTCCACATTAATTAGTTATTTATAAAAATAATTTGTATTGGTATGCCATTTTTATAGCTTTTTGATAGAAAAGAACCCCGGTAGTGGATAACCAGGGCTTTTCTTGTCAATTTTTCGGATGGCTTGCTTCTATCTTCAAGCATTAATTTATGCTTTTTAAGTTTCATCGGGCATACTTCTTCTCAAGCTCATCCCGGCAAGTATCAAGAGGATCCCAAATATGAATAAGCTAATCGAGACACCATCTGTCTGTGGTAAACCAGGATCCATCATCGGACTTTCTGGATCGATTATAAGGGTATCATCTTCAGGATCATCAGGTTCCACCGCTGGATCTTCAGGGGCCAACTCATCTTCAACTGTTGTGGCTACTCCTATATAGTGACTGGGATCATCAGCAGTGACGGTCTCCCCTTCCTCCGAGGTTCCTTCCACCGAACCGATGTTAGCATACTGCCCTTCTTCTGCCACACCCTCAGCCTCAAATATCCAGGTTTCGTCTAAATCTAAGATCCCATCTTCATTTTCGTCTCCGCTGACGTATTCCGGGTTTACACCATCTATATCATCGGTCACTTCGATATCGCTTAAAGGAGCGTTTCCGGGATTGGTAACCACATAAGTCCAGGTAACTGTATCACCTATCTCAATTTCCGGCCCTGGCGGCAGGTCAGCATCTACCCCGTTAGTTGCTTTTTCAATATTAATGGCCGGTTCATCGGGAGAAATACCAAAATAGTGGCTGGGATCTTCGTCAGTGACGGTCTCCTCTTCCTCTGAGGTTCCTTCCACCGAACCGATGTTAGCATACTGCCCTTCTTCTGCCACACCCTCAGCCTCAAATATCCAGGTTTCGTCTAAATCTAAGATCCCGTCTTCATTTTCGTCTCCGCTGACGTATTCCGGATTTACACCATCAATATTATCGGTTACTTCAATGCTGCTTAAAGGAACATCACC
>PWEB01000047.1 GCA_003553305.1 Syntrophomonadaceae bacterium | reverse complement strand
TGCGTCTGCGCGAAGAACTGGCCGGATCTAAGAAGAAACCTGCTCAATATTTACGGGACCGCCTGCGCGGGGCGTTCTATATACTGGGCAGTCAAAAGAATTCAACCTATGACTGGAAATCATAATATTAGCTGCAGCCAAGAAAGGTGCTGGTCGGTTTGGACCCTCTGGTCAGTGTTTTACTGCCGGTTTATAACGGGGAAGCTACGGTGCGGGAGGCCCTAGAAAGTGTCCTGGCCCAGGATTACCCAAACTTCGAATTTATCATCGTCAATAACGCTTCAACGGATAATACAGCGGCCATTATCAGGGAGTACAGCTCCGATAAGCGTCTGCAGGTGATCTGCAATCAAGAAACCCTGCCCCGCCTTGAAAATTTTGTTAGAGTTTTTGCTGCTGCTTCGAATCAGAGCCGCTGGTTAAAGTTTATCGGTGATGATGATCGCCTGCTGCCCGGATGTTTGACCGAAATGGTCCGGGCCGGTGAGCAGTCTGAGAAGGTGGGCCTGGTTACGTCCCACTACTATGATGGCGATCGCCTGGTTAAAGGGGCTCTGCCGCCGGGGCAGGAACTGGTCAGCGGGCCGCAGCTCTTGCGGCGTCTGCTGCTTGAACCGGAAGCGCGATCCACCGTATTTTCACCGGCTTCCCTGATGATTGCCCACCGGGTTTACCGGGAGATCGGTTTTTTCCGCATTGATCTGCTGCATGCGGACAGTGAACTCTTTTACCGCATCCTTAATTATTACGATTTAGCTTACGTCCATAAGCCGCTCACCGTGACTGGTTATCACAGCGGTTCGGGGCAGGCCGGCAGCACTGCGGAGGGTTTTACGTTCGCTGAAGCGTACCTGATCAGGTACGCGCATTTAAAGTATTATAATAATCTTCAGCTCAGCGCCTGGGATGTGGAACGCATCAAGTTCAACCTGGTAAACGATTCGGTAGGGTTCATGCTCGGCCGGGCGGCCCGGGGTGAATTTAAAAAAGTTTTTACCCACCTGCGCAAAATCCCGGGGCCTGCTTTTTATCACCTGCCGCTCAGCCTGGCTTACTTCTTGTTCCTGGCCGTAAAGAAGTTATTGCGGGGCGAAAAAATCAAGGTTTTTAAGCGCTGAAGAAGCTGCAGCCGGAAAAGAAGGGAGCATTAGTTTTGGCGGAAGAATTCGGTAAAGAAGTCAGAGGTGAAAACTGGGACGGGGAAGGTTCCTCTTCCGAAGCAGCTTCACCGGATCAGGAAGTTTCTTCTCCCGGTGATGACAAAGCGCAGGGCGGTTTCAGTTTCCGGAAGCTTTTTTCCGACCTGGCCATTTACAGCTCCGGCAGCCTTTTGATTAAAGGTATGTCTTTGATTTCCGCCCCGATTTTTACCCGCCTTTTTGACCCTTCTCAGTACGGAGCCTGGAGCTTCATCAACGTAATGGCCACTTTTCTAACCGGCATTTTAATGCTCGGCGGCGATAATGCTTACACCCGTTTTTTTTTCCAGTGCGAAAGCGAAGAAGAAAAAAGGGTTCTTTCTTCGACCTGGTTTTCTTTCCTGGCCCTGTGGAGCTTGCTGCTTCTTGCTGCCGTTCTGCCTTTTAGCGGGGTTTTGGCCGAGTGGCTTTTGGGCGAGGAGGGTTACCAGGCGGCCATGGCAATCGGCTTTATCTCCAGCCCCTTTTTGATGATGAACCTGATCCTTTCCCAGGCCCTGCGCAACCGTTTCCGGGCCGGCGCCTTCAGCGCCTTAAATGTAAGCACCGCCGCCTTGACTTTAGGCCTGGCCATTTATTTTGTGCTCGGCTTTGATTTGGGAGTGGCGGGCGCTCTTCTCGGCGCTGCCGCTGCCGCCTTGATTATGATCCCGGTGCGCTTCTATTTCATCCGCGACCTTTTAACCTTTAGTTTTTCCCTGCCTTTACTAAAAAAATTGCTTGCTTTCGGACTGCCGCTGGTCCCGATGAACGTAGCCTTCTGGCTGTTCAGCAACGCCGATCGCCTGATGCTGGCCAGGCTGGACGACCTTGAGGCGGTAGGACTTTATTCGATTGCCGCGGCCATGGCCGCGGTGCTCATGCTCCTGCAGACGGCGGTGGGACAGTCGTGGCTGCCGCATGCGGTTAAGGTTTATGAAGAAAATAGGGAGCTGGCCGCAGCAGTGTTCAAGCGCACCATGGTTTTTCTGCTGGCCGCTTCCGGGTTTGTAATCACCGGCTTTGTCGCCCTGGCCCAGGAAGTTTTGTTTATCCTGGTGCCACCGGCATATTATGCCTCATTTATCGCCATTCCCTTTTTGGCGGCAGGGTTTTTGTTTTTTACCTCCGCCCAGGTTTCAGCAGTGGGCATCATGGTAAAAAACAAGACCGTTTACATTATGCTGGCCAGCTGGCTGGTGGCGGTAATCAATCTCGGCTTGAATACTTTGTTAATCCCTCATTTCGGGATTGCCGGCGCCGGTGCGGCCACCGGCCTTTCCTACATTTTATTTGCCGTCTCTTACTTTTTAATTTCGCGCCGCCTCTGGCCGGTTGACTATCCCTTTAAAACTTTGGCGGCCCTGCTTATCGTCCCGCTGTTTGCCGTGTTTTTGATCACTTTGCTCGGCCTTTACGGCCCGGGGCTTTATTATAGCTTTGCTTTGAAGATGGTTGTCTTCTTATTGACGGGCCTGGTTTTGCTTTATATTGTTTCCCTGGCCGAAAATCGAAGCTTAAAAGAAATAATCAAAATGGCCCCGGGGCTATTTAAAAAGGATCGGGGCTAAAACTTGCAGAATAGAATAGCAGAATAGAATAATGGTAGAGGTGGAAATTTCCAAGCGCATTTATGCCGCGATTTGCCTGTAAAAACTGAAATTAATTAATGATATGGAAATAGAAAAGAGGGGCGATTTCTTGAAAGTAGTTTTTGCCGAGCAGCATAATTTAGACCGGCCCGATCCACTGGGTTCGCACCACTATATTCAGCAGTTCAAGAAAGCCGGGTGGGACTGCCTGTGGCTGGGCCCGGCGGTCAGCCCGCTGCATGTTTTTAAACCCGATCCCAAAAACAGGCGCCGCTTTCAGGTCTGGCGGGAGGGCAAAAAAAAGACCCCTCAGCTGGACGGCATCTACTGGCTGGTTCCTTTCACCCTGCTTTTCTACTACAACCTGCCCCTTCTAAAAGGCTTGTATGCCGGGCGCAACCAGTACCGCTTTGCCTGGCCGCCGCTAAAAAGAAAACTTGAAAAAAGCGGGTTTTACCCTGTGGATTTGCTCTGGGCCGCCGGTCCGGCAGCGTTCAGTTTGCTTGAGCTACTTCCGCACAAGGTAAGCTGCTACCGTTTGGCCGACCGTCTGGACCAGTTCAGCCGGGTTCCGCCGAATGTGGCGCAGCTGCAAAAAGAGCTGATTGAAAGGGTTGATTTCGTCCTGGCCACTTCCCGTGCGCTGCAGGACTGGGCCCGGCAATTTAAAGATGAAGTCTACTACCTGCCCAACGGGGTCAGTGAAATCTTTTTTGAAAAGGTTTCTTTCAAGCCGGATGATTTTCCGTTAGATAACCGCCCGGTAGCAGTTTATGTGGGCACCCTTGACACCCGCTTTGATTTAGAAACCCTGGCCCGGGCGGTGCTTTCTGTGAAAGAAATGCATTTTTTGGTGATCGGGCCCCTGACCGATAAGCGCCTGGAACCGGGTTTGAAAGTGATCAAAGACGAAGAAAATTTTACCTGGCTGGGTCAGAAAGCGCAAAAAGAAATCCCCGCCTACCTGCAGCACAGCAGGGTGGGCATCATTCCTTTTAAATTAAACGCGCTAACCGAAGCGGTCAACCCGATCAAGTATTTCGAGTATCTCGCTTCCGGTTTGCCGGTGGTGGCCCCGCCGCTTCGCGAGCTAACCGGGATGCAGGGTCCGCTATTTAGCTACAGCGGTGAAGAAGAATTCATCACCGCCTTGAGAAGTGCCTTAGCAGTAGGCGAAGCAGAGCGTGAAGAATACAGGGTATATGCCGGGGAGCAGAGCTGGGCCAGGCGCTTTGAGGAAGTCTTAAAAATAACCGGTGAAAAGGTG
>PWEB01000064.1 GCA_003553305.1 Syntrophomonadaceae bacterium | reverse complement strand
CCGCAGAATATTCAACTGATGCTTCCAACAAAGATGATGCAGGAAATCTGGGCTATTTTGGACGGGGAGCAATGGTTGCAGAATTTGAAGAAGTTGCTTTTACACTTGATATAGGGGAAATCAGTGATCCGGTAGCAACCGATTTTGGTTATCATATCATTGAAGTTCTCGACTATCAGGAAAAAACAAAGCCTCAATATGATCAGATCGGGGATCAAGTTATGGAGCTGATGATTGAGGAACAGCTGCCGGTTATAATCAATGAACTGATTGAGACACTTTATGAACAAGCCGAAATTGAATATTTGCTCTGATTTTAAAAGTGAATAGGTTTTATGTGCATTATATGCCGGAGTAAAATGGTGATAGGTTTAGAAATATTAAGGTTCAGGATGACAGTTATTTTGACCTGTGTAAGCCGGCCAGTTTGATCGCTGCGCTGTGGGCCTGTTGTTCCAGTGAATCATCCAGTTCCTGCAGCGTGTCGTCCTGATTTTTGTAAGTGAGGGCGTTTTGGAGCAGACAATCTGTTAACCGGGGATTTTTAGGTAAAAGTGCACCATGAAGATAGGTGCCGATTACATTTTTGTAAACTGCACCTTCTGTTTTATCAATACCGTTATTACCGAAACCGCTGAGGACCTGTCCCAGGGGTTGGAGATCAGGGCCCAGAAATGTTTTACCGGCGTGATTTTCAAAGCCAACCAGGGTGTGGGGAGGATCCCATAAAGAGCATTCAATTACGGCGTTGCCAATTAACCTGCCCTGCCCTGCCTTGGTGTAAAGATCAATTACCTCCAGGCCGTTGATTTTAACGCCCTGACCGGTTGTATAGTAGTGTCCGAGTAATTGGTAAGAGCCACAGACAGCGAAAACAACCATGCCTTCTTCAACCGCTTTTTTCATATCTCTGCTCCGACCTTTTAAATCTTCCGCAACCAATTTTTGGTCGCTGTCCTGTCCTCCTCCCATGAATAATAAGTCGCAGTCGCTAAAGTTTATTTTATTACCAGGTTCCACAGGAATAATTTTTAGGTTGATCCCATGCCACTCAGCCCTGCGGCAAAGTGCCAGCATGTTGCCTCGATCACCGTAAAGGTTTAAATGGCCTGGATAAAGATGATAGACCTTTATTTCACGCATCGGTTAATTCTCTCCGTTCCAGTAAGGTTTGCCCAGGCCCATTTGATTCAGACTGCGCCGTATTTTCAGCAAGGCCGTATATGTTGGTAGGATAAAGAGCTTATTGTCTATTTTCGTTTTAGCGATTGCAGCTTTAACAGCTTTAGCACTATCTTCTTCCACCTGGATTTGATCAGGATCAAGTCCAGCATATTTTAAGCGAACGGCCATATCCCAGGAACGCTGCCCTGTTACGATCACATTAGACAAATTGTTAATTACTGTAACCAATTGTTCAAAATCAACATCCCACAGCCACGAGATATCCCTGCCATCAGCGATATTATCATTAATTGCTATCAAAATGTTAAGGTCTCCGGTTTGGTCTAATATAGTCCTCAGGACTTCGTTTGCACCGACCGGGTTTTTAATCAGGGCCATAATGACCTCTTTCCCGTCTTTTTTAAAAGGCTCCATCCTGCCAAATGGCGGGACCGCTTTTTCCAGGGCCTTTTCGATAATATCCTCTTGGATATTTAATCCATGGGCGCAGGCTACCGCAGCAAGGACATTATATAGATTGTAAGTGCCTAACAGTGGATAAGTCACTTCTATTTCTTTCTCAGGGGTTTTAATCTGCAATTTATTTAGACCTTCGGCATTTGTTTCACAACCGATCAGCTTAAAATCCGGTTCAGGACGTTTATATTTGCAGTTCGGGCAATAGAAGTGCCCGAGATGAGCAAAGTAAATATTATTGTAAGCGAGGTCTGTTAAGCACCGGGGACATGTCTTGACGTCCCGGCCTGTATTTTGAAATACGTAAGGGGGGAGATCCAGTTCGAGGCCATAGTACCATCTTACACTATTGCTGCTGTTTTGGAGGCTGACCAGGGACGGATCGTCAGCATTGATTACCTGGAACCCACCGGGAGATAATGCTTCCAGCCCGCGTTGAATCGAATCCCGGATATGATCGATTTCTCCGAAACGGTCCAGTTGATCACGAAAGATATTAGTTGCGACTACTGCCCTGGGGTTGATTTTGCGAGCTATTCCCGGAAATGACCCCTCGTCAACCTCCAATACTGCAACCTCTCCCCGCAGATGGGCTGTTATTGATGCAGCTTCAACCAGGGTTGAGGCTACCCCCCAGGACATATTAGATCCGGCTTGATTATGGATACATTTAAAACCAGCTTCATTTAAAATATCTTTGATCAGGGAAGCAGTCGTAGTTTTACCATTGGTACCGGTGATGATCAGGCTGCCTTCAGTCAGTTGGCCGGACAGGTAGGTTGAAATATCCGGTGCAATCAGAAGGGCAATTCTTCCGGGTAGAGTAGTTCCGCCCCGTCCCAGCATCCTGGTCAGAAAAATTAAAGTTTTGCCGATCCAAACACCACAAAGCGCTTTAAGGATAAATAGACGCTTGTTCAAAGCTTCGTTTTGAGTTCTTGCCCCCGTTACTTTATCCGTCTTCAATTCTTCACATCTCACTTCTTACATTTTAGCCAGGCAGTGTACCATGTCGGCCCTGGTTATGATCCCGACCAGTTTGCCTGATCTGTCCACCACCGGGACACGGTTTATTTTTCGGCGGCTCATTAGTTGGGCTACATCATTGACGTTTGCATCTTCTGTTACGGTGTAGACTTTCTTTGTCATTACTTCACCAACCGTCGTGTGTCTTAAATTATCCATGCCTTTTTGCATAGATGTCAGCTCCGAAACATCTGCATAGGGAGATATCCATCCGGAGAGATTGGTTTTAGGCACGATGTTGATTGTTTGTGAGTAGCGAATGATATCAGTATCTGATATAATACCTACCACTTTGTCCTCAGCATCGGTTACAGGCATGCCGCTGATGCGATGTTCAGCCAATAGTTCTATAGTTTCCTGCAGGGTTCTGCCCCCGCCGATGCTGACTACCGGTGAATTCATAATATCTTTAGCTGTATACATTACTTGCCCTCCCAACGATATATTTGCGGCTACATTGATTGATTCATTAGCAAAATAGTATTGCTATATTACTCTGCTATTATTTACTTCTTCTATAATATGCCAGAGTTTTCCTGCATCAGGCTAATTAAGTTTCTCTTATATTTATAGAAATCCTTAACTGTAAGCCAGGGCATCAACAAATATATCCTGAAAATCAGGCCTTGTAGACAGTTCAAGATGATTGACAATATCGGGAAGGGCCAGTGCTCTTTTCCGTATTGTTGACGAAGCCAGGGCCATTCTTGCCCCATCACCGGCGGCATTGCCAACAGCAGTGATTTTTTCCGGTGGGATCTGCGGCAGCAGCCCAATGATTAAGGCGCTTTCTTTCCGGACATAGTTTCCAAAAGCCCCTGCTAAAAGGACTTCATCAAGGTCTTCTTCACTGATCTGCGCTTCTTTAAGGAGGATTTTCAGCCCGGCGTAGATGGCCCCCTTGGCCAACTGCAGTTCACGCAGATCGCCCTGGCTGAGGACAATGTCTTCATTGATTTCAGTTTCCTCAGCAGGGACAAGGATGAATTCATAACCGCCTTCACCTTTTCGCAGTCTGTCTATAAACTGCTCGGGAATTTTTTCGGGGTTTTCTTCCGGATTAACGAATCGACCGCTTGGCTCAATTAAACCTGCATTGAGCAAGGCAGCGGCAGAGTCAATCAGACCAGAACCGCAAATACCAATTGCGGGAACATCATCAATGGTGCTGATTTCGATTTTCCCGTTTTTGTAACTGACTGCTTCAACAGCTCCGGCTGCTGCTCGCATACCCTGTTTGATCTGAGCTCCCTCAAAAGCCGGGCCTGCTGCGGTTGAACAAGCCATCACTTTGCCATTTGAAACAAGGGCCAGTTCACCGTTTGTGCCGATATCAATAGCTACACAGTTATCTTTACGCTGGTCCATGTTGGTAGCCAGGATCACTCCTACCGTAT
>PWEB01000296.1 GCA_003553305.1 Syntrophomonadaceae bacterium | reverse complement strand
TACGGTAAATCACCGGATCACGCATGTTCAGGTTACCTGAAGCCATATCGATTTTTGCCCTCAGCACCCGACTGCCATCGGCAAATTCGCCTTTGCGCATCCGTTCAAATAAGTCGAGGTTTTCTTCGATTGAACGATTGCGGTAGGGGCTTTCAGTGCCTGCCTCGGTAAGGGTCCCGCGGTAAGATCTGATCTCTTCCTGGCTTAAATCGCAGACATAAGCAAGACCGGCTTCAATCAAGCGAACCGCAAATTTGTACTTAATATCAAAATAGTCGGAACTGAAAAAAAGGCGATCTCCCCAATCGGCCCCCAGCCAGCGGATATCTTCCATGATAGAGTCAACAAATGCCTGCTCTTCCTTGATCGGGTTGGTGTCATCAAAGCGAAGGTTGAACTTGCCGTCAAATGCCTTGGCCAGTTTATAATTAAGAAGAATCGCCCTGGCATGCCCGATGTGTAAATAGCCGTTCGGCTCGGGTGGAAAGCGGGTATGGACACATTTATCTCCAAGCGCTCCACTTTCAAGATCTTCTTTAATCATGGTGTAAATAAAATTTGTCATTTCTTCAGTTTTTTTATTCTCACTCATTAAAATCTCCTTTACTGCTTGAGGCGCTGATTATACCGCCTCATAATATTAGCAACCTTTTAAATCATTTATGTTATGGTATATTTCAACATTTCAGTAATAGAGCCCTCCCTTATTACCCGGGAAATATTATCATTTCCTAGGCGGTACGAGAAAAATAATCACGGCTGCAATAAAGCAGATGCTGCCTGCAATGATCAGGGGATCCCGGTCACGGATTGAGGCAAGCAAGTAGAAAAGTCCGCAGACAAGAAACAGAACCCAGGCGAGGACGTGAAGCTGCAATCTCATCAATTATTCCACCGTTACGCTTTTAGCAAGATTGCGTGGTTTGTCAACAGAACTACCGCGGGCCAGGGCAGCATAGTAGGCAATCAGTTGGGTGGGGACCACACTTAATACCGGGGCTAAAATATCATTAACCGGGGGAATGGTAAAAACAGAGCTGGCCTGGCGGCCCACATCATCGAAGCCTTCCTGGGTAATCGCAAAAACTGCACCCCCACGAGCATTTATCTCCTGAATATTACTCAGGGTTTTATCCAAAACTGCCTCTTGCGTTACAAGGGCAATAACCGGAAGACCCTCTTCGATCAAAGCCAGCGGACCGTGTTTTAGCTCTCCTGCAGCACAGGCTTCGGCATGAATATAGGATATTTCTTTGAGTTTTAAAGCGCCTTCCATGGCTACCGGATAATCCAGGTTGCGCCCGATAAAAAAGGCACTGCCCCATCCGGACAGGTGGTCACAATAGGCACACAGCTTAGCAGTATTTTCCTCCGATAGAATTGCTTTGAGCTGTTCCGGAAGGGCCAGCAAGCCTTCGACTAATTCCGCAGACTGCCCGGGTTCCAGGGTTCCACGACCTTCACCCAGGTATAAGGCAACCAAATAGAGGACGATCAGCTGGGTTAAATAAGCCTTGGTCGAGGCAACAGCAATTTCCGGCCCAGCCCAGGTAAACAAGACCTGGTCTGCTTCGCGTGAAACAGTACTGCCAACCACATTAGTGATAGCCAGCACTTTAACTCCTTTTGAACGGGCCAGGCGCAATGCGGCCAGGGTATCTGCTGTTTCACCGGACTGGCTGATCACAATGGCCAGCTGATTTTCCCCGAGCATCGGATTGCGGTAGCGAAATTCTGAAGCCACATCTACTTCCACCGGTATTCCGGCCAACTGTTCTACAACCACTTTGCCAATCAAACCAGCATGATACGCCGTTCCGCAGGCTACAATATAAATTTTTTCTAAACGAGCAAGTTCTTCAGATGAAAAATCAAGCTCCGTGGGGTCAACCTTCCCTTTGGCAGCATCTATGCGCTGGCGCATCGTTTCCCGGATCGCTACCGGCTGCTCCATAATTTCTTTAAGCATGAAATGCTTATAACCATTTTTTTCAGCAGCCTCTATATCCCAGGTTACCTCAAAAGTTTCTTTTTCAAGCAACCGCCCTTCAGCATCATATATTTCTACACTTTCCGCTGTTAAAGAAGCAAATTCACCGTCTTCCAAAATACAGGTTTTTCGGGTGTGGGCGAGAAGGGCGGGAATATCGGAAGCAATAAAATTTTCTCCCTCACCAAAACCAACAATCAGGGGACTATCCTGACGGGCACAGACCAGGCGACCCGGCTCGCGTGAACTGGCTGCAACCAGGGCATAAGATCCCTCCACACCGGAAATGGCCTCCAGGACTGCGTCCAGTAAATCGCCTGTGTAGTGCTCTTCGATTAGATGAACCAACACCTCTGTATCGGTTTCTGAGCGAAAAGTGTAACCTGCTTCTTCGGTTAACCACTTCCTTAAGAAGCGGTGGTTTTCAATTATACCGTTGTGGACAATGCTAATCTCACCGGAAGCACTGCTATGGGGGGGGGCATTTTGATCGCTCGGCCGGCCATGAGTAGCCCAACGGGTGTGACCAATACCCATATTAATATTTTTAGAGTTGTTCACAAGTTTTTTTTCGAGATCAGCCACAGAGCCGGCAGCCTTGGTTATAACCAACTCTCCATCTTGCTGCAAAGCCACTCCGGCTGAATCATAACCCCGGTATTCTAATTTCTTCAAACCATCGATTAATATGTCCCTGGCTTCCCTGGTTCCAGTATAACCAACAATACCGCACATAAATTAACCCCCGTTTATAGATAGTGCCTTACTATTTTGATTGATCGGTCAGGACTGCTCTTTGGCAATTATTTCTGCCAGGGAGTGCGCATATTGATTGAGGGTTTCCTTGTCCAAGGGCGCTTCCAGCATGACCCTTATTTTAGCCTCGGTTCCGGATGGACGGACCAGGATTCGGCCATGTTGCCCCAGATCTTGTTCGATTTTTTGGATGGCCTCTTTAATGCGCGGGTTATAGGACCAACCCTCACTGGTCCCCACTTTTTGATTCACCAAAACCTGCGGCAGGCGAACCAGATGGGAGGACAATTCGGAAAGGGGCTGCTGATTCTCCTGAACAATCTTTAGCAGCTGTAGGGCAGTCAGTAAGCCATCTCCGGTCGTGGCATGTTCAGCAAAAATAATATGCCCGGACTGTTCTCCACCCAGTGTATAACCACCTTCCACCATTTTTTCAAGGACATAGCGATCTCCCACTTTGGTGCGGATCACTTTTAACCCATGCTTCTCGGCCAGAATATCTAAGCCGCCATTACTCATTACTGTAGATACCAATGTATTTTTTTTAAGCAGGCCCTTTTTTGCCATGTCAACAGCACAGATTGCCATTATCGCATCCCCATCAACTTCATTACCCTTTTCATCGACGGCAATTAACCGGTCAGCATCGCCATCAAAAGCTAGGCCGATAGAAGTATTACTCTTGAGAACTTCTTTTTGAAGATCAGTAATATCGGTGGCTCCGCAATTAACATTAATCCGGCTGCCGTCAGGATCATCATGAAGCATCTTCACCTTTGCACCAAGATTCTCTAAAAGTTCTCCGGCCACCCTGCAGGCTGCTCCATGAGCACAATCAATCACTAGATCCAACCCTTGCAGTGAAGTGGAACATGCTTTTAAGTGAGCTGTATACTCTTCCAGGGCATCCCCGTCTTTAAAAGTCTGACCAAGTTTTGATCCTAACGGCCGGGGCAAATCATCTGATTCCTGAAAATAATATTTTTCAATCTCCTCTTCAAGAGCGTCAGGCAGTTTAAAGCCGTTACCACAAAATATTTTTAAACCATTGTCTTCAATGGGATTATGCGAAGCAGAAATTACAACACCCGCAACCGCCTGCAGGTGTTTTGTCAGATAGGCCACCGCCGGAGTTGATATAATTCCTAAAAGACGAACCTGCCCACCTACCGAGTTAATCCCTGCTGTAAGTGAACCTTCCAGCATGGAACCTGAAAGACGAGTGTCACGTCCAATCAGAAAAAGGGGTTGTTCTTGATTGCCACTTAACAACCAGGCTGCAATCCGTCCAATCCTGTAAGCTAACTCAGGGGTTAAATCACGGTTAGCTACTCCCCTGATTCCGTCAGTACCAAATAATTTTCCCAATAAAAAACCTCCTTAAAAACATTTAATTAGTATTTAAACCGACCTGGTTGGGCCTACCAACAGAAGCCTTGACACTGCTAAATTTCAAGCTCCTCCCCCATTTTCTTCATCCTCCATCTTCTTCTTCCGATTCCTCGGGTTCGGGCTCATCTAAGCGTTCAAAATCAAGCCTGACTGTAACCTGTTCCGGATCAGTCAGTATATCATCATAAATTGGCATTTCATCCTCGTCAAAAGCAACTGGCTCCGTATTAATTCTATCAAAAAATCGCATGCCGGCTATGTCGATTCCAACAACAACCTTTTCAATTTGATCAAAAACAGACTGAGGAGCTCCCACAAAAACTTCTTCCGGTTCGATTGTGTATTCTATAAGCTCCCAGTTTTCAGCCGGTTCACCAACAATATCAATTTCCAAAGGAAATCCCCCGGTAATATATTCTTCTATCTCAACTCTAACTTGGTCCGGTTCTAATGAAACCAGGCTCAACCCACGCGGTGGTCGTCCCCGAACCCTGACCAGGTGAATTCCCGGTTCTTTATCTGTGAGATCAACAAAAGCCTCTATCTCCTGAGTGGCCAGATCTTCAAAGTTTTCGGGAAGGCCTTCCAGGGTCAGATCCACTGTAGCCGGTATTTCAGTCAATATATAATCCTGGTTCAGATTCTCAACCTGCAAAGGCACATCTTCAAATGTTTCCTGGTCCGGTGTGGTCCGAATAAATTCATCACCGTGTACATAAAGCCATAGAATGATAGCCAGGGAAAAAGCCAATATGCGAGCAAAATTATTACTACGCAGGAATTTCTCCATCTCTACTTATTACTCCTCCATGACCACAAGTTAAAACTATCACTACGCTCAGGCTTGCATAGTTCGGTTAGCATTTTGCGCAGTTTTTTCTCATCAAGATAACGGGTTAACACCCCATCATGGGCAATTGATATGATACCGGTTTCTTCTGATACTATTATAGCTACCGCATCTGAATGCTCTGTTATGCCAATCCCGGCCCGGTGCCTGGTACCCATTTCTTTACTTAAGCCCGCATCTTCAGTAAGCGGAAGGTAACAACCGGCGGCGATGATCTGGTCACCCCTGATAATCAAAGCCCCATCATGCAAGGGACTGCGGGGGAAGAAGAGATTCACCAGCAGCTCGGCAGTCACAACACCATTAACAGCGATCCCGGTTTCCACCCAGTCCTTCAGGCCGGTGGAACGTTCTATCACAATCAAAGCCCCAATCCGCCTCTTAACCAGGACAGGGATGGCCTTGGTTAACTCATCAAGCATTCTTTCAAAATCCTGGGTGCTCCAACTCCAATAAGTGCTTTTAAATATTTTACCGCGGCCAAGCTGTTCCAGGGCCCGGCGCAATTCAGGTTGAAAAATGATTGGAATAGCAATCAAACCAATAATCATGGTCTGGCTCAATATCCAGTTTAGACCAGCAAAACCAACTTGCTCGCTGATAACCAGGGCCAGGAGTAAAACAATAAGTCCTTTAACTAATTGCTCCGCCCGGGTCCCACGAATAATCAGGATCAGTCGGTAAAAAACATAACTCATAATAATGATATCCGCTATGTCTCGCCACTCAACATTTACCTGAAGAATTGCTGCAAAAATACGTTCCATAATGGCCACTGTCTTTTGACCCCGCCTTATTCAGATGAAATAAAAAATATAATCCCTAGTTTTAAGTTCGTTATCTACGGCCTAAATACCTGCAACCGACTGAAAAAGTTGACGCTATAAAGATGAACTGATCAGGCTTTAAATGTAAGCTATTTCCATAAATCTATTATCCAGCTTGTCGCTCTTTATCACACCTCAAGACACAACTATACTAATCCTGTTGTAGCAATTATTACAGCGCACCCCATCAAGACCGGTCAGGCTTACCTGGTAAATGCTGCGAGCAATTAAAAGGTTGCCGCAATGCGGACAAATAGTATCCGATGAACCCGGCAAATCAATATTACCCAAAAAAACATAGCGCAGGTACTTTTGAGCTGCTTCCCGCACTTCTACCATTAGCTGCGGTGAAGTGGGAGGCAAATCAAGCTTATATTGCGGAAAATAGCGAGAGTAGTGCAAAACCAGGTCCTGGTTTAATCCACCAAGCCATTTAGCGAGTTCCATCTGTTCTTCAATGCTATCATTAAGAGAGGGGATCAGCAGGCAGGTTACCTCAACATGACATTGCTTTACAGCTGCTTCAACTGTTTCCAACACCGGCTTTCTTGAGCCATGACAGGACTGCTGGTAAAACGAATCATTATATGCTTTAACGTCAATATTCATCGCATCAATATAAGGCAGCAATTCTTCTAACGGTTGAGCATTGATGTAGCCATTGGTAACCAGCACATTTTTATAACCATGCTCATGAAGCAGGCGAGCCGTATCATAAACAAACTCATACCAGATCATCGGTTCATTGTAAGTGTAAGCAACCCCAAGGGCTTTTTCCGGCCCCCCTTTTCGCTGCAGCATTTTAAGCACATCTGCAGGTTTAACTTTTTCTGCAACCTGATCCGGGGTGCCTCGCGACAAACTCCAATTTTGGCAAAAAGAACAGAGCAGATTGCAGCCAAAAGTGCCAATTGAAAGTATCGGGCGCCCAGGGAAAAAATGGTAAAGAGGCTTTTTCTCAATCGGATCGTGATTAGCTGCTGCCAGGCGCCCGTAGTTGGTTGTGTAAAGTTTACCGCCCTGAACCCGCCGTACACCGCATGTCCCTAATTTGCCTTCATCCAACAAACATTCCCGGGGACAAAGCAGACAGCGGATCTTATCTTGCTCTTGTTCATAAAACCGGGCCTGTTCCAAATTTCAACCCTCCTTAAGAGGATTTCCTACTATTATTCATTTACCTTTCCTCTTCTCCATAACGAGTCACTTTAAACCGAAATAGTTCAACCTTTTCGCCGGGACCTATACCGGCTTTACGTTTGGAAATATCAATCTGTTGATCAACTCTGTCCACCCCTTCAAGATCGGGGAGCAGCAGGCCACTGCGTGAACCACTGCGCACCATGATCCCGTATTTCCCGGGATCGAGTTCATCTTTGCTGTTGACCTTTTCAATTGGTCCGAGAATATCAACTGAAATGTTCAATTCAGAAAGCTCCGCTTTGCTAACCGGGGGAAACCGCGGATCCCTTACTGCAGCGCTAACCGCATTAACTGCAATCTCTTCAGCCAAATTGTTCCGCGCCGGTTCAAAAGTGCCAATACATCCCCGCAGTACTCCTCCTCTTTTTTTTAAGGAAACGAAAACTCCGGATCGCATTCCATATTCCGGTGGCAGAGGATCAGGAAGTTGGGGCATATTACCATTCTCAAGATAGCATTCCAGGACTTGCCGTGCCAAAACTGCCGGGTTTAAACCCGGTTCCGAAGTAGTCATTATTCAGCCCCCCTTATCCTGATAGACAGAAGTTTTACCCTGATCCGGATGGAGAGCGGCAACCAGGTAACCTACTCCAAAAGGGCCTTCATAAGATATAACCTCAGGCTTGAACTCTAATCCATCAAGCATGCCCAAAGCAATCACGAAAGAACGCAAACCACATTCAGCGGCTTCTTCAACCAGGCCCTGGTCAATATTTAAAATATCTTCAACCCGACCTTCCCTGACAAGATCCACCAGGAGTTGATCAAATTCAGTCCCCCGGGAGCTGAACCCCGCCGGCGCACCCGGTGTCAGGCGGTGTGAAAGGTCGCCACTGGCTATAACTGCGGTGGAAGAACCCCGCTTGTCAACTGCCTGCTTCAGTGCTCTGCCAAACTGATAGAGCTCCTGATAAGGTTGAAGCCCGATTGTTATATGGACTCCCGGAACTGCCACACCGCTTTCCTGCAAATAATACAGGGGGACTGCGGCTCCGTGGTCAAGAGTTTTTCCTCCGCGCAGGCGGCTATCATTTTCACCCAGCAAAACCGGCTTAATCGACCCGCTCTGGCTCCCAAAGGAGGTCTCTTCAACCAACAAGTCAACAAGCTGCTGATCAGTGCGCATCTTAACCTGAATATTGGAAAATCCAAACTGCCCGAAATCACCGCTCAATTGCTCATGGGTCAACACAGCAGGCCCTTCCTGCATAACAGGGCCGTGTGGAGTAATAATGACCAGCAAGTCAGGCTGCACATCTTTGATGCGGCTGCCCAGTGTTTTCATTCCATCGACCGTTTTCATAACTTTGCTGAGCTCACCACGCCCGATCTCAGGAATAATAATCGGAGGATGGGGCGCGAAACCAATCATCGATAGCATAAACAAAACACAACCTTCCTTAAGTCCGATAATCTGAACAGAATTCATAGTGGGGCAGTTTAAACTTCAGCTTATTAAAGGTTCCTACTATTTTAGTATACCAAATAGTACAGTAGCGGACAATTATTAAGCGAAAAAGAAACTTGACATATTTATGCATCTAGCCTACCCTATTAACAGGCAAAACTAAGGAGCAATCATGATGAGTAGTGAATACCGGGAAATTGATAAATTCACCTCTGCAATCCAGGTTATTTTCCCCAAACTAATGCATTCTCTGAATGCCGAAGAAAGCCGTGAGCTTACCGGATTAGGCATTACTCCCAGCCAGATTAATGCACTGCTGGTCTTATACTTTCATGACAGCCTGACCATGGGTAAACTCAGCTCTGAAATCTACCTCGCTGAAAGTGCGGCTACCCGCCTGGTTAACCGCCTGGTTAACTTAAACCTGGTCAAACGACGTGGAGATGATAAAGACCGCCGGGTAGTGCGGGTATCTCTAACCGCCTACGGAAGGCAGTTATCGCGACTGGTTTTTGATAGACGTTCATTCCGCTTTAACAATCTCGCTCAACGCCTTGATCCGATGGAAAGAGAAAACCTGATCATTTCCCTGCAAGCAGTAATGCGTGTTTTTGAAGAACACGAAAAACCCGCCTCCCCAAAAGAGAATGATAACCACTCAGAGCCAGAATAATAAAGGGAAGTGAGGCATCATTTTTGCAGAACCAGGAAATTGAAACAAGTAATTCTTTATCACTCTGGACAATTTTAGTGACCTTCCTTAAAATTGGCGCCTTTACTTTCGGCGGCGGATATGCCATTCTACCTGTTATTAAGCGCGAAATAGTTGAAAACCGGAAATGGGTCAATGATACCGTCTTCTCTGATATCCTGATTATAACCCAGGGCATGCCCGGTCAACTTGCCCTGAACAGCTCAATCCAAATCGGGGTTCGATTGCGCGGAACGCTGGGCGGTATTACTGCTGCCATGGGAGTAACGATCCCTTCTTTTCTAATCCTGCTTACTATCGCTGCTTATCTATACCCTTTAATCAGGGACAATATTTACATGGAAGCTGTCTTTTACGGAATCAGACCGGCTGTTGTGGCTTTAATCGCCACTGCTGCGATCAAGATGGGCCGCCCCATACTGCATGGCTGGAATGGAATCATCCTTTGCGCTGTGCTTCTGGTCACAGCAATTATTACCGGTATTCCCCCGATCCTCATCCTGTTGATCGGTGGTCTGGCGGGGTTAGTGGTCTGCAAAGGAGCGTGTAAACAGTAATGGAAATTGCCCTCCTCTTTTCCCTGTTCATGTCTTTTTTTAGAATCGGCCTGTTTACGATTGGTGGAGGGTATGCGATGATTCCTTTAATGGAAGCAGAAGTAATAACTGTCCACGGCTGGATGAACAGTTCTGAATTTCTTGATATTATCGCTGTTGCTGAGATGACGCCCGGGCCGGTATCGATCAATGCTGCAACTTTTATCGGTTATACTACGGGCGGACTGCCCGGATCAATGTTTGCTACACTCGGTGTTATCTCTCCATCATTGATCCTCATCCTCCTTTTTTCACGCCTTCTGATGAGAGTTATTCAGAATCCCAGTGCTACAAGCTTTCTGAATGGGCTGCGTTCAGGGTTGATCGCTTTGATTCTTCTAGCTTCTTTCACACTGGGACAGTCAGCAGTCATTGATCTGCCCAGTGCTTTAATATTTGCTGCACTGCTGATTGGCAGCGTGCTGACTAAAATCAGTCCTCTTTACTTCATCGCAGCCGGCGCCGTCTTAGGACTTATACTGTTTCCTTACTAACAATTGTTCTCGTATCGACTGGAATATGTTATAATGTAAATAGATTTTCAACAGCAAACTCCGAGCCGGTTCACCTAATGCTTATTTAGAAGTTATGGTGGTCGGTCAGGGTGGGGAGAGAAATCCCCCCGCCTCCCGTATTTGGAAAGGAGACTATGCCGTCAAGGCCGCGTTTTCTTTTAAAAGGAGGCGCGGCTTATTTATATGCTTAAGAGGTGCTCTTATGAAACTAATGCAGGTTACTGATCCTGAAAACGTTTTCGACATAATCAACGAGAATTTCGCTTCCCTGGAAAACGAAAGAATAGCCCTGGAAAAGTCAGGCAGCCGCTGCCTGGCTGAAACAATTTATTCTCCCGAAAATGTTCCGGATTTTAACCGCTCGACAGTAGACGGCTATGCTGTCACCGCCAGGGATACTTTTGGGGCTGGTGAAGGGATCCCGGCTATGCTCGAATATGCCGGAGAGATATTAATGGGACAGCCTGCCCCTTCAATTAATAGCGGAGAATGCAGGCTGGTCCATACCGGTGGAATGCTGCCGGCAGAAGCAGATGCAGTAATCATGATCGAAGATACGGAATTAACCGGAACTATGCTGCAGAGTTTCCGCCAGGTCGCCCCGGGTGAAAACGTTATTCACCGCGGAGAAGATTTAAAAATGGGCGATCCGTTACTTTTTCAGGGACACCGCATGCGCGCCCCGGAGATTGGGATGCTCGCTTCACTGGGTATTACAGAATTAAACGTCCATCGCAAGCCGGTGGTTGGTTTTTTTTCGAGCGGAGATGAATTGGTTGACTACAGCAAAGAGACTTTAGAAACCGGTAAAATTAGGGACAGTAACGCTCCGGCATTACTTTACCTTTCTGAACAAAAGGAAACCATAGTCAAATACGGGGGGATCCTGCCTGATCATTACGAAACATTTCTCGATAAAAGCCAAAACATGCTGAAGGAAGTTGATATGTTAGTTTTCACCGGAGGCAGTTCGGTAGGCAGTCGCGATTATACTGCCCGCACCATGCAGGAACTTGGCATACCCGGCCTGCTTGTAGAAGGCATTTCAGTTCAGCCCGGTAAGCCAACCCTGCTGGCAAACTGTAACGGTAAGCCGGTGCTTGGCCTTCCCGGCCACCCGGTCTCTGCATTAAATATTTTTGATATCTTTGGAGGAGCAATTATTGAGTGCCTGAGTGGGCTGGCCGGCAAAAAATTTAACCCTACTGTTAAGGCAGTCCTTGCCCGCAATATTTCCTCACGTTCCGGGCGGACTGATTATGTAAGGATTAAACTGGAAGATGCTGATCATGGACTGAGCGCTGTTCCTATTTTTGGCCGCTCTGGTATGCTGCGCACTTTAGCTGAAGCTGACGGCTTATTGACTGTTCCGGTCTCCAAGGAGGGGCTAAGCGCCGGAGAACAAGTTGAAGTAAGGATTTGGGAATAAACCGATTACAATTAACAGGAGAGTGCTGATGAGAAAAGTTTATCTGAGCAATACACCCCGTGAAGAAGCTCTGCAAAGTTTTTTAAACGGGGTTGAAATACCCTACCGCACTGAAAAACTACCTGTCGCTGAAACGCTGGGCCGGGTAACTGCTGAAACTGTGTTTGCCAAATTATCCATGCCCGCTTATCATTCTGCCGCAATGGACGGTATTTCTGTCCTGGCGGGAAATACTTTTGGCGCCTCCGATCAGAACCCACTTTACCTTAACCCCGGGGAAGACTACCAGAACATCAACACCGGAGAACTTCTGCCCCCAGGCTTTGATGCAGTAATAAAAGTGGAAGAACTCCAGGTTTTAGATGATCAGAGAATAGAGATCATAGCTCCGGCAACTCCCTGGCAGCATGTCCGAGCGGTTGGAGAAGACGTGGTAGCCGGAGAACTCATTGTCCCGGCCCGGCATAGTCTGAAACCACCTGACCTTGGCGCCCTTCTAGCCGGCGGAGTTACTGAGCTCGAAGTGCTGGCTAAACCGAAAGTGGCTGTAATCCCCAGTGGTTCAGAAATCGTTAGCGCCGGACAGGAGCGGAAGAAAGGCAGCATACCCGATTTTAACAGCACAGTGATTGCATCATTTCTAAGGCAGTGGGGAGCTGAACCTTTTATTCTACCTATTGTGCCCGATGTGCCTGAAGAACTAAGAAAAGCAGTTGCTAACGCCCTTAAACAATTCGATCTGGTCATCATCAATGCCGGATCTTCAGCCGGAGAAAAAGATTATACCTTTTCTACCATTGAAGAACTGGGTGAAGTCTTTTTGCACGGCGTGGCAACTCGTCCCGGTAAACCGACTATCCTCGGCCAGGCTAATAAAAAACCGGTAGTCGGCCTGCCCGGCTATCCTGTTTCTGCTTACCTGAGCCTGGAGTGGTTCGTTCAACCTTTGATTTACCGTCACCTGGCTCTGCCCCTACCGCAGCGCGAGAAACTGCCGGTAACCCTGGGCAGAAGAGTTGTTTCAGAAGTGGGGGTAGAAGAATTTGTGCGCATGACAATAGGCTTTGTGAACGGCCGGTACATAGCCAATCCACTGACCAGGGGGGCAGGCGTGACCATGTCCCTGGTCAGAGCGGACGGGCTTTTGGTTATTCCGGCCAACTCTTTAGGATTTGAACAGGATCAAACTGTGGAAATAGAAATTTACCGGCCGCAGGAAGAATTGCTTCACAATCTGCTGGCTTCCGGCAGCCATGATCTGATTATTGATCTGCTTGCTACAGAGCTGAAAAAACGCGACCCACGGTCGACTCTTTCTTCAGCCCATGTGGGCAGCATGGGTGGAATCGCCGCTGTTGGACGCGGACAAGCTCATCTGGCCGGAGTCCATCTTTTTGACCCCGCAACAAAAGAATATAACTGGCCCTATATCAATAAACTGCTTCCTGAAAAGAAAGTACACCTGATTAACCTGGCCTACCGGATGCAGGGTTGGATTGTCCCTGAAGGAAACCCTGACGGGCTTGAAACGATAACTCAGCTGGCTGATTTAAAACTTAGTTTTATCAACCGCCAGAAAGGAGCCGGAACCCGTCTGCTTTTTGATCACCTCCTGCAGGAAGCAAACCTTTTACCAGAACAGATTTACGGCTATGAACGTGAAGAATATACACACTTAAATGTGGCTGCCGCCGTTGCTGCAGGAACTGCACGGGTTGGACTGGGGATTCTACCGGCCGCAAAAGCTTTCGGCCTTCACTTTGTTCCGTTAATTGAGGAACGTTACGACCTTCTGCTCAGCGAATCTTTTTATAACAGTGATGAAGCAAAGTTCCTACTTGAAATTATTACCGACCCAAACTTTCAACAGCAGGTTGAGGCAATGGGGGGCTACAGCATGCGAGATGCCGGACAGATCATAGAGAAAAGGAGCTAAACCATGGCATTAAATGATGGTCACGGAAGAAAACATGATTACCTGCGGATCTCGATTACCGACCGCTGCAACCTGCGCTGTGTTTATTGTATGAATGAAGAAGGCATCGAACAAACATCTCACAGCGCAATTTTAAGCTATGAAGAGATCTTGAAAGTGGTGTCTGCCGGAGCGGAGCTGGGGATCAGTAAAATACGTATAACCGGTGGAGAACCGCTGGTGAGAAAAAATGTGATCGAATTAATTAAAGGCATAGCTGCTACCCCAGGCATCAATGATCTATCTATGACTACCAACGGGATCCTTTTGCCTCGCTTTGCAGCTGAGCTAAAAAAAGCCGGCCTGGATCGGGTCAATATTAGCCTTGATACGCTTCGTCCTGAACTCTTCCGGGAGGTCACCCGCTGCGGTGAATTAAAAAGCGCTTTGCAAGGCATTGAAGCAGCCCTGGAAAATGATCTGCACCCGGTCAAACTGAATACCGTCTTAATGAAAGGGATTAACGATGGTGAAGTCATCGACTTTATCCGGTTAGTTCGTGAAAAACCACTGCACGTGAGGTTCATTGAGTATATGCCAATTGGTGATCACGACCAGGCATACAAAGATCATTTCCTGCCTTTAAGTTTTGTTGAGGATACAGCTCAAAAGGCAGGACTGCCCTTATCTCCGGTACCTCTGCTTGGAGGAGCAGGACCGGCTGAATCATATACAATTCCGGATGGCCAAGGAACCATTGGGTTGATCCATCCGATCAGCAAACATTTTTGTGACACCTGCAATCGCCTGCGCCTGACTTCGGAAGGCAATCTTAAAGCCTGTCTATACTGGCAGGATGAAAAACCAGTCCAGCCGGTTTTGGATGATAAACTAGCTTTACAGGAATTGATCAGGGAAGTTCTGAGCAGTAAGCCTGTTGAACACCAAATGGCTGCAGACGGCAAGTGCGGCAATGTTAAATCAGGGTCAATGCGCGGGATGTCCCAGACAGGCGGATAATTAATTGCTAACAGAATTTAAGGAGGTAAAATTTTGCCACCAGTGATCATACATTTCGTTGCCGCTCAATCAAAAGCCGGCAAAACAACTATTCTGGAGAAGCTGCTGCCTGAGCTTAAAATAAAGGGCCTGCGTGTAGCTGCCCTAAAAGGCAATCTCAAAAATTACGAGTTTGACCTGCCCGGTAAAGACAGCTGGCGTTTTGCCAGGGCCGGTGCAGAAATCTCCGGGATGACTGCACCGGACGGCTATGTCTTGATTGGACCCGGCGATCATTTAAGTAAAGGGAAAAGCGGAATCGATGCTGCCGGGGAATTGCTTCATGATCTAGACTTAATTATCGTCGAGGGAAATAAAAAAACCAGGCATCCCAAGATCGAGATAGTCCGTAAAGAAATCAACAGCGAACCCCTGCTCACCGAAAATACAATTGCCCTGGTTACAGATCTAGAGCTTTCAGACCTTGACCTACCGCTGTTTAGTATGGATGACGCTTCTGCCCTGGCTGATTTTATCTGCGAGCAATTTTTTGAAACCACCGCCAAGCTAACTCACTTTGATGATGCGGGACGTCCTAAGATGGTTGATGTTTCTGCTAAGCAGCAAACCATGCGGGAAGCATATGCCCGGGGTGAAATCAAGATGGCTCCTGAAACCCTGGACAGAATCAGGGCTGGAAGTATGGAAAAAGGTGATGTTTTCAGTGTGGCCCAGGTAGCAGCTGTAATGGCAGTAAAGGAAACCGGACGTCTAATTCCGATGGCTCATCCCCTCGGTATCTCCGGGGTCGAAGTTAATTTTGAGCCGGTCGATAATACCGACGACAATTTGGCAAAAATTGAGATAGGGGTAAGAGTGAAACTAACCGGACAAACCGGGGTGGAAATGGAAGCGTTGACCGGTGTTAGTATCGCTGCTCTTACTATCTATGACATGTGTAAAGCAATCGATAAAAATATGGTTATCCAGAATATCCGTCTGGAAGAAAAGAAAGGAGGGCGCTCCGGGCATTATCGCCGAGAGGAAAATAATGGCTGAAATAGTTTCTGTATGTACCAGCGCAAAAAAAGGACAGCGCAAAAAAAATATCGGAGAAAGTTTGTTAATTAAGAATAAGGGGTTGGAAGGCGATGCCCACGCCGGTTTCGCTCACAGGCAGGTCAGCCTTCTGGCTGAAGAAAGTATTTCAAAAATGACCGCCCGGGGCTTAGAGGTCGGCCCTGGGGATTTTGCTGAAAACCTGACCACTAAAGGGATCGACCTGGTTAAACTGCCTATCGGCACCAGGTTACAGGTCGGCCCGGATACTATCTTAAGAGTTACTCAAATCGGTAAAGAATGTCATGACCGCTGCGCCATTTACGAACAAGCCGGGGACTGTGTTATGCCCAGGGAAGGCATATTTACGGAAGTCCTGGTTGAAGGCACCCTCAAGGTTGGTGATAAGATTGAGATTATTGACTCTTACCGGTTTGGCGTTATTACTGCCAGCGATAAGGGGTCCAGCGGTAAAAGAGAAGATACCAGTGGTCCGGCCATAACCGAGTTTTTACTGCCCTTTGGTGATGTTAAAGATTCATTGATTGTATCAGATGATCGAAAAAGTATATCTGAAGCTGTACAAAACATGGCGGATCAGGGCTTAGACGCTATTTTTACCACCGGCGGCACAGGACTTGGCCCGCGAGATGTTACTCCCGAGGCGACCCTTGACGTAGTCGACCGTTTGGTGCCCGGTATCGGCGAGGCAATTCGCCGGGAAACTGCTAAAGCAACCGCTAAAGCAATGCTTTCGCGGGGAGTGGCCGGGATCAGAGGCTCTACCCTGATCATAAATCTACCCGGCAGTCCAAAAGCGGTGAGCGAATGCCTGGAAGTGATTGCCCCGGTCCTTGAGCATGCGTTAGAAACACTTGCCGGTCACGGTGGAGAATGTGCCCGGGAGTAAAATAAAATTTATAGTCAAGCTAACTTACCATGCCTGGCAGCACCCAACCAAAAAACAGGAGGATACCCTCCTGTTTTTTAACTTTAAGACAATTTAAGGCCTGTATTATATTCATATCCAATTTGCCCCGGAACAGCCAAAATTTATTAAAGCAATTTATTCTTTAAGTGCACTCAGGATAGAACGTAGTCGCTCTCTGTAACCGGCTGTTTCGATTACAGTGCCGGTAACCACTATATCAGCTCCGGCCTGACGAACCCTGCGTGCATCAATTGCAGTACGAATTCCTCCCCCGACAATCAGTGGAACTTGCAATTCTCGCTTAACTGCCCTGATCATACCGGCCGGAACCGGTTGAGCGGCACCGTTTCCTGCTTCAAGATAAACATAAGACATCCCCATATACTGAGCGGTCAGCGCATAACCGATCGCCTGCCAGAAATTATCCCGGGCAATCAGATCGGCTTCGCCAATTTCACCCAGTTTCATGCCAGGTTCAACCATAATATAACCGACCGATATAACTTCAACCTCAAGGCGGCTTAAAACTGAAGAAAGCTTGGATTGCGTACCGCTAATGAACTGCGAATTGCGAGAGTTAAGCAAGCTTAAAAAAAGAAAAGCATCGAGATTTAAACAAACTGACTCTGTACCGGTAGGGAAAAAAAGCACCGGAATCGAAATCCGCTGCTTGACAGCTTCGGCCGTTTCAGTCAGGGCATGTTGAGTAACTC
>PWEB01000017.1 GCA_003553305.1 Syntrophomonadaceae bacterium | reverse complement strand
GCGCTACAGAATGACCAGGCTTGTGTAGAAGAAATGCGCCTTGTTTTTGATGAGCGCCGGCAATACATGTATGAAAGGATTAATAAAATGCCTTATCTAAATGCCCTTGAACCGATTGGAGCTTTTTATCTCTTTTTCAATCTAGCCGAAGCTGTAGGCAAATCTTATAAGGGAGAAAAAATTGGCGGGAGCGATGACTTTGCCCGTCTCCTTCTTGATGAACAAAAAGTAGCCCTTGTTCCGGGAACCGGTTTCGGAGCACCTAATTATATGCGCTTATCCTTTGCAACCTCGATGGAAAATATTAAAGAGGGCTTAAACCGGCTTGAGGCTTTTGTCGGGGACTTGCAGTAATATTTATTTTTGATGAATTACTTGGGAGGTAACAGATGTACGACGTTGTGATTATCGGAGCCGGGATTATCGGCACATCAATAGCAAGAGAACTGGCCAGGTATGAATTGCGGACAATTTTACTTGAGAAAGACAGTGACCTGGCCAACGGAACAACCAAGGCTAACAGCGCGATTGTCCACGCCGGATTTGATCCCGAACCGGGAACTTTGAAAGCTAAGTTAAACGTGGAAGGCAACCGGATGTTTGAAGGCTTATGCCGTGAAATGGATGTCGCTTATATTCAAAACGGCTCGCTGGTAATCGCCTTTAGCGAAGAAGAGCTGGAAACCCTGCAGGGACTTTATGATAGGGGTGTTTCTTACAAAGTTCCCTTGTTGGAAATGGTGGATAAAGAAAAACTGCACGGGATGGAACCGGGTTTAAGTGACGCTGCGCTGGGGGCCCTTTACGCTCCCACCGCCGGGGTTACCGATCCTTACCTGCTGACTATTGCCCTGGCCGAAAGCGCGGTTGAAAACGGGGTTGAGATTAAAAGAAATTGTCCGGTTAAAGACATTATAAAAAGCGCTGAGGGCTTTCAAATCATCTGTGACGGTGAAACAATTGGCGCTAAATACGTAATCAATGCTGCCGGGCTTTACTCTGATCAAATCAATGAAATGGTTAATCCGCCAACTTTTAAAATAAAGCCAACCCGGGGAGAATATTTTCTGCTGGATAAAGAGGCAGGCAGTTATGCCAAACATGTCTTGTTTCCATGTCCCACCAGCCTGGGCAAAGGGGTTCTGATTTCTCCCACTGCCCACGGCAACCTGATTGTCGGGCCAAATGCCGAAACAGTCGATTCAAAAGAAGCAACCCAGACCACCGCTGAAGGGCTGGCTTTTGTTCGCCAGAATGCCGATAAAATTAAAAAAGGGCTGCCCTTTAACAGGGTGATTACTTCCTTCAGTGGACTAAGGGCCAAAACTTCAGGCGGTGACTTTATTATTGAAGAAGCCGAAACCTCGCCGGGCTTTATAAATGTAGCCGGAATCGATTCCCCCGGACTGGTTGCATCACCGGCTATCGCCTGCTATGTAGTTGATTTACTGGAACAAACAGCGGGCCCCTTTAAGAAAAGGAGCAGTTTCCGGCCAGGTGCGATAAAAAACCATACGCCCTTTATGAGCTTAGATGAAACCTCCAAAGCACATTTGATCAATGCAGATCCGCGCTTTGGAAAGGTTATCTGTCGATGTGAGACTATCACAGAAGGAGAAATCGTACGGGCAATCGAGGGCCCGGTCGGAGCGCGCACGGTTGACGGAATTAAAAAAAGGATCCGACCCGGTGGTGGGCGCTGCCAGGGAGGCTTTTGCGGGCCGCGGGTTATCCAGATTTTGTCCCGGGAACTAGGCCTCGAACCGTCGGAGATCAAAAAGGATAATCCTGATTCGTATATCCTCACCGGACCGACCAAGGATATACTGCTGGATCCTCAAAGGAAGGTCAGGACAGCGGATTCTGACGGGCGGAAAGAAATCTACCCGGTTAGAAATAATGACCTGACATTCCCCGATCAGAACAGTGACAGTTTTGAACTGGTGGTAATCGGCGGCGGACCGGCCGGAATGGCTGCCGCTGCTGCTGCCCGGGAGCGGGGAATAAAAGATATTTTAGTAATTGAGCGGGACCATGAACTGGGTGGTATCCTGCAGCAGTGTATTCACAATGGCTTCGGTCTTCATCAGTTTAAAGAAGAACTGACCGGCCCGGAATACGCTGAGCGGTTTATTGATCAGCTTAAAGAACAGGTTATCTGCTGCAAGCTTGATACTATGGTTATCTCGGTGAGCGATGACCGGCAGATAACCTATGTGAACAGTACCGATGGCCTGAGATCTATCCGGGCCAGAGCGATTGTTTTAGCCATGGGCTGCCGGGAAAGAACCCGCGGCGCAATCAGCACTCCCGGGACCAGGCCGGCAGGCATCTTTTCGGCCGGAACTGCCCAGCGTTTTGTGAACATTGAAGGCTACATGGTGGGCCGGAAAGTAGCAGTTTTCGGGTCAGGGGATATCGGTTTGATTATGGCCCGCCGCATAGTCTGGGAAGGCGGCGAAGTGGTGGCCGTCATCGAGCGAAAACCTTATTCTGAAGGGCTTATCAGAAACTACGTGCAGTGTGTGGAAGACTACAATATTCCCATGCTCCTGCAGCACACCATCACCGATATTAAAGGCAAAGAGCGAGTCGAAGGGATTACTATCGCCAAAACTGATGCAAACAAGCAGCCCATTGAAGGCACCAACCGTGATCTGGAATGTGATACTATTCTTTTCTCCCGGGGGTTGATCCCCGAAAATGAATTGTCAAAAAGCGCCGGAATTGAACTGCATCCGACCACCGGAGGACCGATTGTTAACGAAGCAATGGAAACCGGGGTTGAAGGTATTTTTGCCTGCGGCAACGTGGTCCATGTCCACGACCTGGTTGACTGGGTTACCGATGAAAGCATCAAGGCCGGAAAAGGCGCTGCCGATTCTATCAGACGGCAGGAATCTAAAAAAGCTTTAACATCCAGATCATCCTCAAAAGAAGAATTAACAGAATTCGTCTTTGAGACCAGGCCGGGAAGCGGCATCAACTATATCGTGCCTCACAAAATCAGGACAGCCCTGATGGGCGATAACCTCGAGTTATACATGAGAGCAGATGGACACCATGAACAGGCAGTTTTGCAGGTAAAAGCCGGTGATAAGCTTATAAAATCAATGAAAAAGAAAGTGCTCACTCCCGGTGAGATGATCGTACTTAAAATCAATAAAGAAGACTTGCCAGAAAATAGCTTTAAAGAACTACTGGTGGAACTGGGAAAAGGGGGGGCATAGTAATGGAAACCAAAGAGATGATCTGCATCCTCTGCCCGCTTGGCTGCAAGATGCAAGTCCAGGAAAAACCGGGGAACCCCGGTGAACTAAGGGTACGCGGACAACAGTGCAAACTGGGGAACGAATATGCTTATGACGAATTTACCAATCCAACCCGTACCGTGACCTCTACTGTGGTCATTTACAACGCCCCTTTGCCAAGGCTCCCCGTAAAAACGGACAAACCGATCCCTAAAGAAATGGTTTTTCCCGCTGTCGATGAAATTGCTAAGATTGAAGTGAACAGTCCGATCAAAATAGGGACTGTGATCATAAAAGACCTTTTAGGCACCGATGCTAATGTCGTAGCTACCCGCAGCCTCTAATCTATATGCCGGCATTACTTTATAGCAAGGATCTTTTTCGATACGGGCCGAATGTATTAATAAATATCAGTGTTCTGATCATCTTGCCTGCCGTATAACTGGGTTACCATTAATACTGACCGATTCCGGAAAAGGAGGGAAATTATATAACAAGTCGACCTCTCCGGTTACTGTTACCTGGGTTTAACCACCAATTTCATCTGCAAAGTTAATAAAAATATTATCTTCTTCGAGCTTAAAATCATCGGCATAATCTATCACTGCCTCTTTTACTACTTCTATTGAAGCAGAACTTTGAAAGCTTACAATAGCTAACCTTGCATCCTCAATAGCCGCAGCATTAAGAGTAAGATAGCCGTTTAAGATCAAACCAATATTGACCAGCCCCCATACACAAAACAATGAAACAGCGATTATAATGAGCGTTTTTATCCGCACCAGGCCGCTTTGATCCTTTTTTATCCGGTTAATTAAGCATTTATTCAAGCTGT
>PWEB01000181.1 GCA_003553305.1 Syntrophomonadaceae bacterium | reverse complement strand
GGAGTTTTCTTTTGCGTTCCGGACCAGGCTGGCTTTGGCATTAAAGTATGCTTCGAATGAACCATGTAAATCAATATGTTCACGATCAATATTATTTAAAACAACAATATCAAAATCAACACTGCCAACCCTTTTAAGTTCCAAGCCTGAAGATGATACTTCCATCACGGCATGTGAAACGCTTTGATCAACCATTTCCTGAAAATAACGATGCAGGTCTAATGATTCAGGCGTAGTCAAATCAGCCGGGCGAATCGAATTGCCGGCTTTGACGATCACTGTTCCAACCAGGCCGGTTGTTAGTCCGGACTTTTCGAGGATGTCGTTAAGCATGTAAGTCGTCGAAGTTTTGCCGTTAGTGGCAGTGACGCCGGTGAGATTAAGTTTTTGAGAGGGGTGATCATAAAAAAGATCTGCCAGAGCAGCCAGAGCAGAACGAGTGTCAGCTACAAGATACTGGGGAATATCAAGATCATCTTGAAAGTATTCGACTACGGCAGCTATAGCGCCATTATCAACAGCATTTTTAAGGTATTTATGCCCGTCAGTTTTATAACCCCTTATGCAGATAAAAAGAGTTCCGGGTTTAGCTTTGTCGGAGTGATAAGCTAGACCAGTTACCGGTTTTAATGCTCCGGGTTTTTGATCGATAACATCTAAAGATTTAATTAGCGCTTGTTGTTCCACTGGAAGCCCTCCGGTTTAAGGTCTGATTTGGTTTTTAAATATTCGTCAATTTAAAAGCGAATTCCTTCCCTGTGTAAAAAATGCGGGTAAAGACTTCTCATCCATTGCTGTATAAAACAGAGCCCGCGATAAGGCGGGCTCTGTTTGTGGCTATTGTTAATTTTGAGATCAGCTGATTTCGATTGATTCGGTCGGACATTCTTCAGCTGCTTCACGAACACTTTCCTCATGTTCCGACGGCACGGGGTTTACTTTGACTTCGGCTTTTTCATCTCCTAACTCGAATACCTCCGGAGCGATATCCTCACAAATTCCACAGGCGCTGCAATCATCATTTACTTTAATTTCCATGCTAATGCCTCCTTCATTATGAATTGGTATTTTTTCTTCAAGTTATTATTCGCTAGTTAATTCAATTTCCCTTTTTTAAATTTTAGTTAGCTGCAAAAAAGTGATTAAAAGTTTGGTTGATCGTAAGGTCGAATGTTAATTTTATAGCCTTTTCTCATTGTCATGGTTGTCATGGTCAGATTTGTCTCCGTTATATGGCTCTAGTTTTCAATTGACATGCCATATTTTAAAGGGTAGTGGATGTTCGGATTATGGTCAACACATGAAAATTATGTGGATAAAACATTCTTTTTATGACATGCAAGGCTTTTGCCTGTGGATAACCTTGTGCATACTGTTAACAGAACAAGCATTTGCTTTAAAAAGGTCCGATTAACAAAGCGAAATATTTTTTATTAAAAATTTATGGTTAACATAAAACTTTTTCACAGCTCCTGGTTTGTTATTAACTCTAGCGAATATTAGAATTGCAAATAGCTTGAATATATGTTATTAATAGTAATAATAACTCTGGGGGGTGTTTTGATGAACCGGGTTGCAATAATTCTTTTAGCACTGAGCGCAATGTCTGTGTTGTTCCTGTTTGGCTGTAATGGTGGCTGATAGCACCTAATAACAGAGTCGGTTCGACTCCTTAGAGTAAGTAAAAAAAGCATTTGCTGTGGATAAGCGCTTTGTATTAACAAGGCAGCTCCTATACAGCAGATGCTCTTTTTAAAATTTATATAATCCGCCAGTGGTTTATAGCAGCTGAATGTTTTCATTAAATGAAGTAAGTTGATCCAGACGGCTGCGGCCCACCATAAAAGTATCTTCAATGCCCACAGTTCCCTCTCCGGGGAAAATGAATTTCGGTTCCAGGGCGAAAACCATTCCTTCTTCCAGCGGTATATCTATCCCGCGGGCAATAACCGGCAGTTCATCAAGTTCTAATCCAAGGCCATGTCCGACAAAGCTAACTTTTTCTGTATAGCCCATGAAGTGGTTAGCTAAACCTGCTGCTTTGGCCATTTTTTCAGCTTTATCAAAAAGTGAGCTGCATAAAACTCCCGGTTTACCTATTTCAGCCATTGTGTGCTTGATGCGCATTGCTGATCGGTGTGACTCTAAGAGGTGCATCGGGAGTTCCCCCAGGCAAAAGATCCGGGTTTGGTCGACCATGTATCCGCCAAGGATGCTGACAAAGTCAATAAGAATAGGTTGGTTGCGTTGAATTGGCGCTGCACCGGCTCCCTGAGGGAAAGATGGGTTGAGGCCGGAACCTCCTGTAGGGCCGTCAAAGAAACTGATAGCTGCAGAGTTATCGCCGGCCATGATGTGTCCATAATAGAGTTCCTGATTAAAGCCGCGCATCCGCACTGCTCCCTGGTGACCTTTGGACCGGGCATGGGATTCAAGCTGACCGGCCAGTTCAACCTCGTTCATACCTAATTGAATTATTTCGCCGGCATAATTAAAAACCGAATTGCTTATTTTGGCTGCTTCCCGCATCAGCCGTATTTCATGAGCGGATTTGACAGCTCTTATTTTACGTATTGTGTTGGAGATATCCACCAGGTTATAGTTACTTAGTAATTTTTGATAGCGAAAATAGAGGTTTGCCGGGAGGACGTCCGTTTCAAGTCCGATTTGAGCGCCTGACGGAATAGATTCAGCAACCAGTTTATACAGTTCATCCCATCCTTTAAAGGGGGTTATATTTTCCAGCTCACTTTCTTGCTGAGCCCGGGCCACTGATTTTTTTACAACCAATATCGGTTCACCCTCGGCTGGAATGAATAAATGAGCGTTTTGGCCGGTTCCGCTGAAATAGAAGAGATCGGCCCGCTGGACCAATAATGCTGCAGCGATGTTATCTTTTTGCATAGTATCCTGAAGTTTCATAATCCTCTTTAATAGTTCTGCCCGTGGTGTCATTTTTTTTGCCTCCCAGCATGTCATTATAAAGAAAGGGCACCTTCTGTCCTAATCATACCATACAATTGCGGCAGGATTAAGCAAAGTGCCCTGATTATTAATTATTTTGATTCAGTTTAGATGCGTTCAAAAAGACCGGCAGCGCCCATGCCGCCACCGATACACATGGATACAACACCATAACGGTTCTTGCGCCGCTCCATTTCGTTCAGCAGAGTAGCGGTTAGTTTTGCTCCGGTGCAGCCGAGGGGGTGTCCAAGTGCGATAGCTCCGCCGTTTACATTAACTATATCCTGACTCAGACCCAGTTCCCGAATACAGTAAAGAGCTTGTGATGCGAAAGCTTCGTTAAGTTCGAACAAGTCAATATCCTCGATCTTCATGCCGGTCAGCTTCATCAGCTTCGGAATCGCAACAGCCGGCCCAACTCCCATAATATCGGGTGGGCAGCCGGCAACGCCAAAACCGCGGAAGACTGCGATTGGCTTTAAGCCCAGTTCTTTTGCTTTGTCTGCAGACATTACTACAGTCGCGGCAGCTCCGTCACTGGTTTGTGAAGAATTGCCCGCAGTCACACTGCCTTTAGCGTGAAAAGCCGGTCGTAGTTTGGATAGGGTTTCTACAGTAGTGTCAGGGCGAACCCCTTCATCTGTATTGAAAATTTTTTCCTTTTCTACGACCTTATTGTCTGGTCCGACCGAACGGTCGACGACTTTTAAGGGAACAATTTCATCCTTAAAGCGGCCTTCTTTGATGGCTGCAGCTGCTTTTTGATGGCTGCTGGCCCCGAACTGATCTTGTTCTTCCCGAGAAATATTATAACGCTGTGCTACATTTTCAGCAGTAATTCCCATCGGGGCATAAGTTTCGATATGGTTTTCTACCAGTTCCGGGCTGGGTGCCATTTTGTTACCACCCATTGGAACCAGGCTCATACTTTCAACTCCGCCGGCTACGATAACATCAGCAAAACCAGCCATTATTCTTTCAGCAGCCATGGCTATAGACTGTAGTCCTGATGAGCAAAATCGGTTTACGGTTTGACCGGGCACCTCTACCGGAAGGCCGGCCTGCAGGGCAACGGTCCGCCCTATGTTCATCCCCTGTTCGGCTTCCGGGAATGAGCAGCCCAGGATTACGTCGTCAATTTCACCATATTCCAGGCCTTTAGCCCGGGCG
>PWEB01000068.1 GCA_003553305.1 Syntrophomonadaceae bacterium | reverse complement strand
TTTGGAGGTGGCTTCGATGGGTGAAGCGACAGCAATAACGGTTATACTTTCTGTAATACTATTTCCAATTATCATGACCCCGGTTATTATGTTGGCAGGCGGGCGTTCAGAAAAACTGCGTAATGTCCTTGCTGTTGCTACAAGTGCGATTACAGCTTTACTGGTTATGACTCTCTATCCGGTGGCTGTAAGGGGAGATGTTATTCAATATACCCTCTTTGAAGTTTTACCTAACCTGGAAATATCAATCCGGCTTGACATTTTAAGTTTTAGCCTTGCGCTTCTGGCTTCCTTTATTTGGTTTCTTTGTACCATATATTCCCTCGATTATATGGCGGAAGACCATGGTGGCAGTCGGTATTATGCGGTTTTAATTTTTACCCTGGGCAGCTGCCTGGGAATCTTTTTGGCCGGTGATTTTTTTACGTTATTTGTGTTTTTTGAATTAATGTCGCTGATCTCCTATATTCTGGTGGTACATGAGGAAACGGAACAAGCCTTGAAAGCCGGTTACAAATATTTAGTTATGACCATTATTGGTGGTCTTGCTTTGTTTTTCGGGATTATTATCACCTTCGAAATCGGAGGGACAGTTTCTCTCGGTGTAGGTTCGATAATTCAGGAAGGTACTTTACTTGCATTTTTAGCTTTTGCATGTTTTGTAATTGGCTTTGGGATGAAGGCTGGAATGTTTCCACTACATGTTTGGCTGCCCGATGCGCACCCGGTTGCCCCTTCACCGGCCAGCGCACTTTTATCCGGAGTTATGTTAAAAACAGGAGCTTACGGATTGTTCAGGGTAGTATTCCATGCCTTTTCTATTGATATTATGCAGAATGGTAACTGGGATATTGTGCTCGGTGTTTTAGCGGTTATCACAATCTTGCTTGGTTCAGCTGTTGCATTAACCCAGGATGATATTAAACGCCGACTGGCTTATTCAAGTGTAGGACAGATGGGGTATGTTCTGCTGGGTTTAAGTATTCTTAACGAAAATGCCCTGACCGGAACCATGTTTCATATTTTTAGTCACGCTATTATGAAGAGCTGCCTCTTCCTGGCTGCCGGTGCTATTATCTGGAAAACGGGAAAGAAGCGGGTTTCTGATATGGGAGGTATTGGTCGGGAAATGCCTTATACCATGGCCTGTTTCTCTATTGCTGCCCTGGCTATGATTGGTATTCCCCCGTTAAACGGGTTTTTAAGCAAATGGACCCTGGGCCTGGGAGCGCTTGATGCAAATCTAACAATTTATGCCTTTGTTCTATTAATAAGCAGTCTCTTGAATGCTTTGTATTATCTGCCGATTATAGTGCCTGCATTTTTCGAAATGGTCGGTGAGGAGGGGCACGGTCCTGCATTGAATTTTAATGTGCAGGATATACCTCCGAGAATGCTGGTTTCACTTTTTGTTTTGGCTTCATTTACTCTTATATTTGGATTGTCACCAATTAACGAATTGTTTGAGCTATCTAAACTGACTTCCTTGTTCTTCTTAGAGGGAGGAATATTTCAGTAGCTTAAAATATTGGTAAAGGTGGTTTAACCGATGGCAGGAACTATAGTTACCTATATACCATTATACCTGGTGCTAGTTCCAATGCTAACGGGTATTGCACTCTATTTTGTTGCAACCAATAGCATGGCACTTCATAAAGCAGGAGCGCTTTTTGCTTCTCTGTTTTCCCTGGCCGGGGTAATCTTTCTTTTACCTATGGTGCTTGAGGGCGATTTGCGCTGTGCCTTGATTGAGTTTATGCAGTTTGGATTATACTTTAATGTTGACATGATCAGCTGGGTGTTTGCTGCCATAATCACCATGGTCTGGTTCCTGGCCACACTTTTTTCATTTGCCTACATGGAGCAAGAGCAGAATCTGTGCCGCTATTATAGTTTTTTGATCTTTACGCTTGGGTCTATTTTGGGTGTGGTTTTTGCCGGTGATTTTTTCTCCCTTTTTATATTTTTTGAGATCATGACTTTCAGCTCTTTTGTTTTGGTAATCCACAAACAAACCCGGGAAGCTTTACGGGCCGGTTCACTGTACTTGTATATGGCGATTTTAGGTGGACTCTCCCTTTTATTTGCGATTCTATTGCTTTATGGAAGTGTCGAACATTTGGACATGGTTCCGGCTTTAGAAAATTTAGGCAACCAGCGCACGGCAATCCTGATTTTGTTTATGATTGGGTTTGGTATAAAAGCAGGTTTGATTCCTTTACATATCTGGTTGCCGCTGGCTCATCCGGTTGCCCCTACCCCGGCCAGCGCACTTTTATCGGGGATTATGATTAAAGCCGGAGCTTACGGTATGTTAAGAGTGTTTCTGGTTCTTTTCCGGCCTGAAGAAGCTGGCAGCGCTGCTGACTGGACATACATATTTAACAGCGGATATATCCTGATGTGGATCGGCATTGTTACAATGTTAGCTGGAGCCCTGATGGCCTTGCTGCAAAGCAATACCAAACGAATTTTGGCCTATAGCAGTATAAGTCAGATGGGTTATATAGCTGTCGGTTTAGGCGTGGCCGTTTTTATGGGCTTTGATGGGGCAATGGGATTTACAGGATCAATATACCACATCGTTAACCATGCTATTTTTAAAGCCGGCTTATTTGCTATGATCGGGGTAATCTACATGTATACCCACGAGTTAGATCTTGCTCGGCTTGGAGGAATGGCTCGCAAAATGCCGCTGGTTGCAGCTGCATTTATTATTGCTGCCCTGGGCATAGCCGGTATCCCCGGCTTTAACGGCTTTGCCAGTAAAACTTTAATTCATGATGCATTGTTGTATGCTCATCAGGATTTTGATATTTACGGGATTTTCGTTGCTGAGCGCTTGTTTGTCATTACCAGCGCTTTGACAATCTGTTATTTCCTGAAGCTTTTTCAGGGGGTATTTCTGGGCCCGGTCCCTAAAGAAATTGACCGGGAATATCGAATTTCGATTTCAGTTAATTTTGTAATTTCGGTATTTGCTGGCCTGGTTCTTATAATTGGAGTCTATCCCAACCTGCTCATGGAAAGGCTGCTCCTGCCAGCGGCAAGGAATCTTGGTTTTTCCGATGCAGGTGTTGATTACCTGGTTGGTTTTCAGTTTTTTGAATGGCAACCCTTAGAAGCAGTGCTGGTTGTTGTTTTACTGGCATTATTTATTTACCTGCCTGCGGTATCCAGGGGTTGGTTTGAATGGAACCCACCGCCGTGGCTGAGTATTCAAAAGTTAATTATCCAGCCTTTGCCACAAGTAATTCTGTCATTTTTTCTGCGCGACGCAAATATAAATGATATGGCCCTGGGACAGTTTTACGAGCATGCTGAGGAAAATCGGACCCAATCAACTTATTATCTCAGTGATTTCGAACAGCAACCCGATTATGCCTGCGATGAAGCCGGCCAATCAGCATATTTTATGACCGGCAAAGGAAAAGCACGAGAACAGCGGCTTAAGGAGCAAAACAGATCAATAGCCTGGTGGGATCAGGATCAGTGGAGCATTAGAAACCTGAACTTCGATAACCTGCTTTTGGTAGTTGTCCTTGGTGTAATATTGTTTATAGTATTTTTTTACGGTGGGCAATAGTATATAGTATATAGTATATACCAGATAATAATTAGTCTTCAATTTGCAGTTCATCAATGCAAAAGAATTTAAATATAATAGGCTCAGCCTGAAGCAAAATTGTTTCATTATGAGCAGATCATCTTTTGGTTGACAGGCAGCTATTAATCAGCTACAAAAGAATAGTGTAGCATTGTAATGGAGTGATTAGGAATCGAGATTTTTATTATAGCAGGCGTAGGCGTACCCTTGCTTATTTTGCCAGGAGTCCTCTTTGGACCGAAAATAATGCGATACATGTTAATGCTCGGTGTGGTAGGTGTTCTTATTTATCTGGCCTATTACGACCTGAGCGGTGTTGAGCTGGGGTCTACCGTTTTGTTCGCCGACGCAGTTTTATCACCAATATCATTTATTGAACATCCTTACAGCAGGATTGCTGTTTTTGGCTTTACCCTGGTTGGCGCCCTGGCTTTGCTTTATGGTCTGCAGTTATCCAAGCCGAGTGAGCAGGCTGTTGCTCTTGTCGCTTTGGCCAGTGCGATAGGGATTGTGTTTTCTGCTAACTATA
>PWEB01000294.1 GCA_003553305.1 Syntrophomonadaceae bacterium | reverse complement strand
CTTTCAACAGGTTACCGAAGGCTTTGGAAAGGACGCTAACAAGGGTACGCCACATTTCCTGAAGCGCCTGCTTCTGTTCCTCGAGACCCGCGAGATCGTCCTGTAGGCTCTTTAGGGCATCGGCCGGGCCTCCACTACCCGCCCGGCCATAGGTGGCCTTGTCAAGTATGTACAGATTACCCTGTATTTTCTGATTCAGGTCGTCGATTTTGCTCCTGCGCTGTTTTAACTCCTTCACAAGCTCTACCGTCGATCGATCTGTGGATAGAGGGTCTGCAGACTCTCCATCTGGTAGTGCATCCACAGCTCTCACGCTATCGCTCAACTCCTTGATTTGGTTCTGGATGTCCGTCACAGCTCGGCCTCCCTTACGTTGCTCAGTTTTTAATTCCTCAACAGCTTCCTCGACCTCATCCAGCGCCTGGCGCAGGCGATCAACAGCAGCTACTGCTGCCCCGTATCGCTCCTTTAAATCAGCCTCTTCAGTTAGTTTTTCACGGTATAGCCCGTACGCTTTTAGCCGATCACGCGCCTGATCACGCCTGTCCTGCAACACCTCGACCCTTTGCTTGTGCGCCTCTACGTCTTTAGCTCTCTTAATCTTAGATTCGAGGATACGAAGCGCCTGCTGCATCGCTTGTAGCCTGGCTTGGCGCGCTTCCTTGTCCAGCAGGTCCTCATGTGATTTTTGCTCTACAATGCCTAAGGGCAACCGGACGCCAAACGCTTCGAGTTGCTCCGTTCTCGTCCGCTCCTCCAGGATTCGCAGGGACTGCACGAGGCGCTCACGGTCGGTTACCTCAGCCCCGTCTTGATCCAGGCGAACATCAAGCAGCGCTGGGTTCAGCACCGTAAATATTCGGTCCAGTTCGTCTGCAGCGAATGTTTGCGAGAGATAGGCTCCTGCAAGTTGATCAAAGGCTTCAATCCGCCTTTGTAGGCTCTGGATCTCATTGTGGAGCTTGCGGTGCGCCTTCTGTAATTCGCTGAGGGGTTTCTGACTGGCTTCGAAGTGCTGTTGCCGCTCCTGGCGCAGTTCTTCTTCATGGCGGGCAACCTCCACCTCTATGTCGGCCGCGGATATGCCCGAAAATTTCCCCCGCAAGGCTTCGATCTCACGAAATACAGCCTTCAGCTCCCCAATCTCTTGGTTGCGGGACGCTTCTTCTGACTGTAGCTGCTTTTTCTGTTGTGCGAGCTCAGACAGTTGCTTTTCAATTTCTTTCTGCCGCTCCTGCAGCGCCGTCTCATTTTGTTCAAGTTCACGCGTCTCACGAGCATAGGCGCCGGCAATCCAGCCCCGCATAGGGGCCAGCTCGTTCTCTACTGCTTCGACCTCTGTAACAAGCGCCAGCGTGTCCTCAATAAGCGGCCGGTGCTGTTCTATGCGGTCCACGCCTTTTGCCAGACGCCGGATGCGCTCGACCTGCTCGTCATAGTCGCTGAGACTGATTTCTTGCTGGACGAAATGCGCTTGGTATATGTCGATGAGTAAGGCTTTCAGCTCATGCTGCCGTAGCTGGGACAACCGAAGCAAATTCCCGAACACTGTTTTGAACTGCCCATAGCCGTCCGATTGACGCGTGGGGACAAGCCGCAACGCGATGTCCTTATCATCCCCGTGCCCCGTTAGTGCGACCCGTAAATCTTTGGGCTCAAGAGATCGATATCCCTTCACAGCCAGTCGCCCCTTTACTTCGTCTGCTGTACGCACGGTGCCGTTCTCGTCAAGGTAATCGGAGCGATCGTACGTACCAGTATAAACAAAGCGCTCATACCGGTACTGCTGGGCAACGCCGAGGCCGCGGAGCCCCACCACTTTGGTACCCTCTGGGGTGCTGCACTCGAAGAGCACAAAACTGTGCGGCTCAGGGAAATAGTACTTAAGGGACTCCCTCAGACTCCACCCGCCAAAGTGCATCTGCTGCTGGTGGTCGATATACAAAAACTGCAGGGCATTGACGAGGGTGGTTTTCCCCACGTTGTTTGGCCCAACCAGGTGTACGGACTCGGTCAGGTCAATTTCGGCGTAATCATATTTGCCCGCGCATATGAGCACGAGTCTTTTCGGGCCAATCATAGCACACCTCCAGCCGTAGGGCCATCACTTTGCTCCAGGCAGAGGTCGAGAAACCGGTAGACGGGCGGCCTAAACCGAAAGCTGTCGTCAGCCTCCCGCACGGCAAACCCCAGGCGCTGCAGTGTATTAATCACGCGGAGCAGGTCGTCGTCCGTTTCCACCCCTACGGATTTCATATACTGAGCGTACCTATCCCGCCTCAGGTGCGGGAGCGAATCAGGCACAAATGCCTCTTCCAGAAGCCGTTTTTCGATCTCGACGGGCTGGTTGGCAAGCGAATCGATCAGGATCAGCATAAAGAGCCCCAGTTGCTGCGCCGTTTTACTCAGCGTGCCTGTGCCCCGTAGATAGTAGAATCCTTCGGGGTGCTCTTGCAGCTCCAGGCCAAGAGCGGCGAACCACTGCTCGTATTTTTCGAGGTTAGCCCTCAGATTATGATACATCGGACCATCGTTTATCGACAGATGATAGCCTCTTCGCAAGTGGTCGAAGATGTCCTTTGCCCCAGGAAGCGCGTATGGATTTGTCCTCGTCATGTGGTCATTTCGGTTACCTGAAGAGGGGTCGCCTGTATACGATAGGCTGCGGAAACATAGGTCTGCGGCTTCTTGGCAAAAGCGACCGTCATCGTTTCGTCCCGCAGCAGTCGCGTGTAGAGCCGAAGAACGTCCGTAAGGGGTAGGGCCGGGTAGTTTTCAAGGAGCCACGCAAACGCGTCATCAAGGGGTAAGGCCTCCTGCATGTGCGTCTTCACCTTATCCCACGGCACCAGCCGTCGTTGCTGCGTCTCCGTGGGCGGCTTGATTGACGGCGGGGCTGCCGGTTCATGGTGCTTTACCTCCCGGAGTAGGCTCTGTAAATCCCAATCACTGAACAGGTCCCTGAACTTCCAAACCGGCAAGGCGAACCACGCGGTAAGCCCAAGCGCATCTACGTCTGCATGTTCATCCAGCACGCTCAGTAGCTGCCCGGCGCCTCTGGCAATAAGGCTCTCACGCCGGAGTTTTTCGTACAGGGGCGCTGCTTCTGCAATCGCTGCGTGCAGGTCGTCCATCAAATCTCGCTGCAACCGGGCGAGCCTGTCGATCGTGGATTGGGCGTGGGTACCGATGGCGGAATCTTCGGCAACTTTGTGCTGCACGATGTTAAGTTTCCGCTCTACCCCATCGAAAACTCGGGCCGCGAACTTGCGGTCATCAATAAGCTCCCGCAACGGCTGCAGGTACTCTTCCCACAGCTCAAGGATGAACCCATACCGCTCGCGGCTTGACAGTGGTCGATCGGCAGACCGAAGCTTGACGATGGCTGCTACGATAGCCTCGCGATTCCTGCGCGAGTATGCCCGCAGCTCTTCGAGCGTATCGCCTATTTTCCCCAAATACCGGTCTGCACGGTCTAACGAGATACGGTCGCCGGTGGTCTCCAGCCTTTCTGCAAGGCTTTGCACTTCAACCAGCAGCGCCTTGATACGCTCAGGGGTCCCGAGCCGGTGCTGCGTAAACAGGTAGTCGAGGTAGCGGCGCAGCTGGGGCTGTAGCTCGTACGATGCGGTGGCCCCGGGCCTCTCATCTACGATCTGCAGGTCGTGTAACTGCCCCTCCACGTGCTCGGCCGACGGATCGGCTGGACTCCGGTGCTGCCTGACGAGCGCAAAAAGATCACCCCGCGCGTAGGCATTGCCTCCAGTATAGAGATCATCGATCAGGTCGAAGTGATCGCCGATGAAACGGATATGTCGCTTTGGATCAACAGAGCGCATGTTAACGGTATGGTAGCGGTTGGGTGCACTGACCGGCAATAGCCCCCTGCTGCCTTGTAGGTTGCAACCGTACGATGATGCACTGGAAGCTATCGGCTACTTATCATTGATGGTTAAAGGTATCGATACCTTTGGCAAATCTCCATCGCACACATTAGGCCTGCCGATCGGTGCCTGGATTTCTCTGCCACCTCTCCCCCCGCGCTCCGTAGAAAGACCTCCCGCGCCCTGGCCCGCCCCTTGCTGCTGTCTATGCCCGCTGCCGTATCCGTCGACAACCTCCACAAGACGTACCATAGCGGCCTCTG
>PWEB01000207.1 GCA_003553305.1 Syntrophomonadaceae bacterium | reverse complement strand
TTTGCTGTGCTTGGTTAGCATTATCAACTTGATTACCAGGCCTACCACCATTTCCCTGCTGTTGAGCAGCCATTTGTTGCATTTGCTGTTGTCTTTGCCATTCTTCTTCTGGAACAATAAACTTCTGTGAATTTTCAATATCAAAACTTTCCAGCCATTCTTTAACCAACTGATGATAATCGACAAAAGGTATTCCGGCTTCCATTAAGAATTGCATCATTTGAGATAATTGTTCACGTCTTAATTCTTTGTTAGCTGCCGGGTCAACATTAGCTCCTGCTGGCCTATAATCAAATTCACCAATTAACATTCCAGGATTAGCATAACGCCATTCTCCACTTTCCTCTGGATAAATTCTTACCAATCGCTGACCATCAATGAACTGCTGATTATTCATATCCATAAGATTTGTCAAACGCTTTATTCCGGTATAATTAAAGACTCTGGTCTTAACACTAAATCTCATACCAGCATTATTAGCCTGTTCCATACTTTCTGTGGCTGTTTGTTCTCCCCGAGATTCTGCTCCCTGCATAATTGGTGTGGCCCCAACTGCATTTTCAGCTGATCGTGCGACAATACTTTGCTGTTCAAAAGAAGAAGCAGGCACTTCTCCCTGTTCAAAAGGCATAACATCTTCCATACGGTCAACATGAATTACTCCATGTGGTCGGGAAACTAATTCAGATTCATCAATGTCCGCTCCCCTGCGAACCTTCCACATTTTATTAATAATCATGTTAATATTGTCATTACGCTGGTTATGAATACTATTTTCTTCATGCTGTAAATCAGCAATAATATCTACAGCTGACATACCGTAAAATTCATTCGGCAAACGATCATAACTTTCAACTACAAACGGTATTTTACGGTGTCTCCAGTAAGGAGAAGGGCCATCATAAATACATCGTTCACGATTTAATATCATTGCGTGCCTGTCATTTTCCCAGTAATGAAGTACTTCAAATTTAGTATTTTCTTTAAGCTCCTGATCATCTGAGTTAAAATACTTTTTAGCCATACTGGTTGACAGGCCAACTTCTGACATTCTTTTTTCACGGCCGACTTCTTCCGGACTTTCTTTCATAACTTCTTCAAAATCAACCGGATATACTTCACCCTCATTAAGGTAATCCAGAAAATTCAATCTATCTCTTAAATTTTTATAAGTAATAAATTCTCTCTGGAAAACTCCCCGGCAATCATCAAGGTTGGTAGCCTTTGGGTCAGGCCAAAAATCAAAGAAATCTATATTTTTAATTTCATTATCATCCCAGATTACCTCATTACTTTCCCGGGGTTCATAAATATAATTTCCTGTGTAAAACGGATAGCCGTTGCTGTTTAAATCAATTTCTTTTACAGGAACTTTTCTTTTTACAACTTCTTCTTTATATTTCCACCCTACTGCCAGTATTCCAGCCGGGAAAGTTAATAGTTGTGTTATATAATCATAATATTTTGCGACTATTTTATTTTTGTCTAATTGTTCATCAACTAAAGCAGAAGCAACTTTAGCTTTTTCTTCTGCTTTTTTAAGGTTTTGTCGGTTTTGTTTAGAAGGGGAAGGCATAAATTCAATATAAGGCCGGCGATTAAAAAATGCATTTACCAATCTTGAACGAATTGTATCAACTATTTGGTAAGTCCGGGGAATATGCAGATTAGACCGGGGATCATCTTCATCTAAATCCGGTTTATGACCTTTAAGAAGTTTATAATTCTCAATAGCCTGTTCTTCCCATTGGGCCCTATATGCGTCAAAAGAATTAAATAAATCAATTAATTCATTTGACTTTTTTTTAGCTTCCCGATTTTCTGGTGTATATTGTGAAATCAACTAAATCACCTTACCCTCTTGGCTGCCTACCCCCAGCTGGTTGTTGTGGTTGTTGTCTTCCTGGAGGACCTCCCCTGGGTCCACCCTGCTGTAATTGCTGTTCTAACTGCTGTAATCTTTGTACCAGCTGCATAGCAACCTCGGCCAGCTCGGCTTGCTCCATTTGCATAAACTCTTGATGCAACTGCTGCATTTGATTACCCTGGCCTTGTTGCTGTCTTGGCCCAGCTGCTCTTTGCTGGGGTCTTTGTTGCTGTTGTGCCTGTTGTCTTGGTTGTCTTTGCTGTGCTCCTGCTCCGGGCATTGGCATAATAAATACCTCCTATAAAATAATAAAAACCCGACAACAGGTGTTTAAACCTGATTATCGGGCTTCTTGAGCCTCACGCTTATATTAAGTTATTATAGAGACCGGCCGTCTGGCGGCTCTCCCCCATTTAACTCAATTATAACTTAATATTTCCGTATCAATTTTTGTAACCTTTTTTCCGGTTATTTTCACTTCTGCTCCACATTTAGGGCAAATAATTTCTATTTTCCCTGTTATTTTCCCAACTTTAAAAAGTTTAGATTGGCAATTTGGGCAATTAATAAAATTTAATTCATAATTTCTATTCATATCGAATATTCCTCACTTTCATTATAAACATTTTTCATAAAATTGTCAAATTAATAGCCCGTAGCCCGGGAACGAGGTTTAGTTTTTCTTTTTCTTTCCTGCTTTTGTCTTTGCTTACTTTTCCTGTCAGCTCCCGGTTTTGGCCGGCTCATAACCATGTATCTATCACAATCAAATACATGGTCCTCCTGCCCGGAAGCTAAATCGTCAGGTTTTGTTTCATTTGACTTCATAGAAGGAAATAATCGCTTTGTATTACTACAACTGTCCGTATAGCGTAATTTCGCAAGTGGCCGGCCGTTTCTGTCTTTAATTATGTTGTTTTGTTCATCTCTAATCGGCGATAAATACTCATGAAACCTTTTCCAGCCGGGAATTCTCTCTTTATCTGCCTGCCGCCACCCCTTTATTTCATGTTCTTCCATGATTTCGATTGTAGTTTTACCTGATTCCTGATTTTTGGCCCAGCAACTGGTATCAGCAACTATATAAGCGAACTGTTCGGGTGCTCCTTCCGGATCACGGGATAATTCCCGTATATCTTCGGCCTGAACCGGGTCAATTTTTTGTTCCGGGTAATACTCCCTGTAACATACTATCCAGCCATCATTGGAAATAGCGTACCATTTGAAACAGGCACGGTTATAACCACCATCATAAGCTCCAATAATACGAAAATGGGCCGGGGGATACCAGCCTTTGTCAAAACAAAAATGAATTTTAGAGTTATATACCGGGAAAAAGGCTCCAGAACCGGTGGTAAAGGCTTCGGAAGGAGTAGAAGGATACTCTGAACGGAAAGATTCTCCCATTTCAATTTTAGTTTCTTCAAGCCATTCTTCATCTCTGCGAGGATCAGCATCCCAGGGGAGGAAAATACCTATAAAAGTGTTCTTTGCTGAACCTGATTCACCGCCATATTCCCACTCTGCATTATTCCATTTCTTTTGAAAAAAAGTATTACGCTCACCGGTGGAAATACCAACAATTTTACCAGAGTCTGGCCGGTTAATGGTAGGATAAGCAGCTCTCCATATTTTCTCGGCCTGGGGGTGGAAGGCCCATTCATCTAATATAACGCAATTATCAGTAAAAGAACGAGCAGCAGCCGGAGAAGATGTATAACCTTTAAAAATACTATCCTCACTGTCAGGATGATGTATCTCAATTCTTTTAGAGTATTCTGTGTAAGTTATTCCTGTTTTGTTTTCCTTTTTTTCGTCTGGTTCTCCATCATCATCAACTATTAGCCAATTCGGCAAATGTCGTAATATAAAAGCTAAACGGCGAACTAACTCTTTGGTATCATCTTCTGTGGTACTGATAGAAGAAACACTTTTACCAGGATTAAATACAAGTCTGTGAGCTCCTTCTCCAGCTAAAGCTAACCATGTTAAACCTAATTGCCGGGCTTTAAGGAATATTATTCTGCGGTTATTTGCCATTTTATCAAGTGCTTTTTCTTGTGCCGGCCATAAATCAAAATCAATCACGCCACCTTGCTCATCTTTATCCTCAATGCAAACTAAATCATTGATAAATTTTTGCTTTTTACGGCGATATAATTCAAATTCAACCTGCCACTTTTTAATATCGCCTAATTCCTCTTTTAATTGCTTTATATCAGGTGGCATAATATATCAGTCCTTATAATTTTTACTAATGGTGGAGGAAGAAGGATTTGAACCCTCGACCCCCTGATTAAAAGTCA
>PWEB01000242.1 GCA_003553305.1 Syntrophomonadaceae bacterium | reverse complement strand
TAGGCTCAAGGGACAACCGGGCCAGATGGGCCACGTAATCCACTTCTTTACTAAAATCAATATTCATCTTGGTATCCCCCGCTATTTATGTCCATTTAAATTCATAACTCTGAGATCAATAAAGCACGATAACATTTATTTTAACCTCTCCATATTGAGCAGTCAAGCTATAGAAATGGTTGCAGGTTTAGTATTGCCTGTAAGTTTAGTCTTGTCTATAAATGGTATAATAAAAATATGGTAAGCCTTGATTCTGATGATGTGTCAAATATAATACACCTAAAAACTTTAAGGAGGTTTTTATTTTGGCTGAACTGACCTTTTTTGGCCATGCCAGTTTTCTACTAAAAGAAGAAGGCAAAGAAATACTTTTGTTCGATCCGTTTCTCACCGATAATCCTTCAACTACGGTAAAGCCCGAAGATTTAAAGGTTGATTACATCTTAATTTCACATGGCCACGCCGACCATCTCGGAGATGCCTATAAGATTGCCGGTAATACTGATGCCCTGATTATTTCAACTGCAGAAATTGCCAGGCAAGCCCAGGGTGAGGGATTAAATGCCCATGCGCAACACCTCGGGGGGCGGCACGCTTATCCTTTTGGATCAGTTAAGTTGACTCTGGCTTTTCATGGCTCCGGAATTGCCGGTGGACATGCCTGTGGTTTTGTGGTCGATTATTACGGAAAGAAGATCTACTTTGCCGGTGACACAGCACTCTTCGGTGATATGAAGCTGATCGGCGAGCTCGATGCACTGGATCTTGCCCTGCTGCCGATTGGTGACAACTTCACAATGGGTCTGGATGATGCCGTAATGGCCTCATCATTTCTGGGAGCAAAAGAAGTACTTCCCTATCATTACAATACCTGGCCTCTGATTGAAGCTGACCCGGAGGAATTCAAACAAAAAGTTGAACAGAAAACAAAGAGTCAGGTCATAATTCTTGAACCTGGACAAAGCTACAAGTTCTAGTCGGTCAACCTTTTAGAAGCAAACATTATAAATATTACACCAGATTAATTTAAAGATTGGGCGGAAGACAGGTAACCTAATATGACTAACCGGGAAGGCAAAGCGGTAAGTGCTCTAAGCTGCAAAGCAGCAAGCAAAAATTTCGATGTTGCAGTTATCGGCGCCGGTCCGGCAGGCTCTCTTACTGCAGCCCTGGTCGCAGAAGCAGGCTTATCAGCCGTGATCCTGGAACAAAAAAAGCTGCCCCGTTCAAAGCCTTGTGGGGGTTTTCTATCTGCAAGGGCCCTGGCTCTTCTTCCAAAAGATCTGATCCTCCCGTCCGAGTTAGCTGAACCAGTCCATCAAATCAGGGTTACCAGGGGACGCAGAACTTTCGATTATTCGACAGGAGATAATTTGGGCTTGCTGATTAAAAGAGAATATTTCGATCATCTCCTGGCTCGTTATGCCTGCCATAAAGGAGCTATACTTTTAGAAAACAGCACTCTGCGCAAATTAACAGAGCTTAATGGAAATAATGAGAGCTTTCCTTTGTACCTTATAGAAACTAATAATCCTAAAGAAATACCAATTACTGCACGTTACGTGGTCGGAGCAGATGGAGCGATGAGCCGCTTAGCGATTCTTTCAGGTTTTAAAGAAAGCCAGCGAGATAGAACCGGCTGGGGCTTGATGAAATATGTCCGTCCGGAAGCAGAAGATGAAGAACAGGGCCTGCTGAAATTTTATCCCCTGCCTTTTTTAGGGGGTATGGGCTGGTCATTTCACGGATCCGGCTGGATAAACCAGGGGGTCGGCGGTTTGGCCAGCCGGCGGATCCTCAAAAAAGCTTATGATCGCCTTTTCCCCGCTGATGCAAAAAAAGGGGAGGCTTTTCCCACAAGCTGGCCGCTCCCATTTCTCGGACCTTTAAAAATAGCCGGTCGGGACAACCTGCTTCTGGTTGGGGATGCCGCCGGTTTGATCGAACCTTTCTCCGGAGAAGGCCTCTATAACACTTTTAAAAGCTCTATCCTGGCCTCAAACGCTTTACTCCGTGCTGAGCAAGAAGGGAAACCGGCCGGAGAGATCTATAATAAACTTTATGGGGCATGTTTTAGAAAAACTTTCGGTGCAGCCCTGGTTGGAACAGTAGTGCTGCACTGCCGGGCTGTGATATGCCCTGCTTCACTGCCCCGCCTAATTGCCAAACTGATGGAAAATAAATTATGGTTCAACCGCGGATTCAGCTCAGCAGACGGATAATGCTGGGTTCCGGTTTTATAGCTGAAATATCCATCACCTTGTTTAAAGCCCTGTGAAAAGCTTTTTCATTGACTTCATGAGTCACCAGAACTATTTCAGCCATGCTGCCAACCCGCCGTTTTTGAATGATCATGTCAAGGCTTACCCCCTCATCACTAAAAGCATTAGCAAGGGCGGCAAAAACACCTGCCCTGTCTTCAGCCAGAAAGCGCAGGTAAAACCGAACTTCCAGATCATCAATGGGCACAAAATCAGTTTCCTTCAATTTGCTTTCAATCACCCCATTGGCAATTTCAAAGCGGATACACCGGGCCGCTTCGACAACATCGGCCAGAACAGCTGTAGCGGTAGGCAGCGGGCCAGCCCCGGGCCCGTAAAACATAACTTCCCGCACTGCTTCAGCTTCAACAAAAACAGCATTAAGTTCATTTAGAACTGAAGCAAGAGGGTGCTCCAGGGGGACAAGAGTCGGGTGCACCCTCAAAGCAAGCCCTCCAGGGAGATCTTCACCAATTGCCAAAAGCTTTATAGTGTAGCCAATCTCCCGGGCATAAGCAATATCTTCATAAGTTACCCCCCTGATACCCTGCACTGATATATGCTCTAAATCTGCTTTTTTACCAAAGGCAAGATTAGCCATAATAACCAATTTATAAGCAGCATCTAAGCCTTCAACATCGTTAGTTGGATCTGGTTCGGCAAAACCAAACTTCTGGGCCTCCGACAAGGCATCTTCCAGGCTCAATTCATCCTGGGCCATACGCGTGAAAATATAGTTGGTGGTTCCGTTCACAATCCCAACCAGGCGTTGGACCCGGTCAGCAACAAGACTATATTTAAGGGGACGGATCAGAGGGATGCCGCCACCGACGCTAGCTTCATAAAATATGTTTCGATTATTTTCACTGGCCAGGGCAAGTAGTTCTTCCCCGTGAGTAGCCATCAGATCTTTGTTAGCTGTGACCACATATTTACCGTTCTCAAGTGCTTTGGTAATAAAACTACGCGCTGGTTCCAGGCCACCGATCAACTCAATAACGATATCAATATCAGGATCCTCCAAAACATCATTCGCTTCGGTGGTTAGCTTGCTTTTATCCAGTTTAAGAGCCTGCAATCTTGCAGCATCCCGATCTGCCACTCGCCCGAGGGCTAATTTAAAACCTATTTTCTCGTTGATAGAGCTGCCATTACGTTTTAAAAGATCGACCACACCTCCACCGATTGTCCCTGTTCCTACCAGACCAACCTTTACTAGATCTTTTCCCATTGTTTTACCTGTCTCCTTTGATTTATTGTTTTCCATAGTTTATTCATAGATTTTTTCATCTACCATTTCAGCCTCGGGGGCATCAAGTTCTATATCCCGGCTTTTAAAACCTTCTTTCTCCAATTCCCTGTAATATTCATGCTGAATGATCAAATCCATAATTTCATTGGTCCCGGTCCAAATCATAATCAGGCGAACATCACGCAGCATTTTTTCAATCGGATAAACATTAGTATAACCGATCCCACCCATTATCTGCATGGAATTGTTAACTACCTGCCAGGCATTTTCAGTGGCTACCTTTTTTGCTTCAGAAACAAGCCTTCTTGTTTTTCCAGGCGAGTCACCGGCATCCACTGAACGGGCAGCGAGATAAACAATACCTCTTGCTGTATCAAGGCAGGTAACATTATCAGCAACTTTAAAGCTAACTGCCTGGAAGCTTTTAATCTCAGTACCAAATGCCTTCCGGCGGGTACTATAGCGGGCGGCCACCTCATGTGCTGCTCGACCCATCCCGATTGCTCCACCGGCGCTGGTCATTCGCTCGGGAATCATCATCTGGTAGAACATCTCTTTGCCATTGTTCTCTTCACCGATCAAGTTTTCTTTTGGAACACGCACATCATTAAAGACCAACCGGCCGGTTCCGCCCCCGCGAGTCCCCATTAAACCGTAAAGATACTCCGCTTT
>PWEB01000202.1 GCA_003553305.1 Syntrophomonadaceae bacterium | reverse complement strand
CTGCTGCTGCTTCTGCCTGGGGAAAGTGAACACCCTGGACATGCACATTAACCTGGGTAACCCGTAATCCGGTCATATTTTCCACCGTCTTTTTGACGCTTTCCTGGATATCCCAGGAGACATCGGGAATCCTGGCCCCGTACTTGACAATGATGAAAATATCTATTTTTGCTTCTTCAGTTCCAACCTCGACTTTTATTCCTTTAGACATACTTTTTCGTCCCAGGACTTCAGATATTCCCCCGGCGACTCCTCCACTCATCGAAGCGACCCCTTCAATCTCAGCAGCCGCTAATCCGGCAATAATGGAAACTACATCTTCAGAAATTCTTACTACACCAAGTTCTGTTGGTAACATTCGACTTTCTTGTTCAGCCATCAATAACCCTCCCAACCTGATTTGAGTTTGCAAAAAAGCCTTTTTTAATCTAGTTCTATTATACCAGACCTAAACAATGGCTACAATTATTAAGGACGAAGATAATGTTTACTCTTTTTCAGGATCTGGTTCCGTTAGATCATCTGGGCCTTCATACCATTCTTCATCATCGACTAAAATTGCTTCACCGCATCCGGGACAGGTCAATTCGATTGATCCTTCTTCATCTAGAATATCATCATCAACTACGGCTATTTCCCGGCAGTTTGGGCATTCAATAGTGAAACCTTCTTCAAAAGCATCAAACTCATCTTCGTCATCGTCATCGTCATCATCATAATCCTCATCAAAGTCTTCTTCTAACTCAGTCAGGTCATCGTCAATTGCTTCGGTGTATTCAAAAAGTTCTTCATAATCGACCCTTAACTGTTCTATCTCATCGGTCATCTCTTCGAGCAGATCAATGATACGATGCAGTACCTTTTGTTCCTTGCTTTCTTCGCCTAATTCAAGCCCTTCGGTAAATCCCCTTAAATGCGAGGTCCTTGCCTTTAAATCTTCATGCATTTCATTTCCCTCCCTTAGTATTATAAACTTAAACCTTTAACTTAAGCCCGCTCAATATAATTGCCACTTCGAGTATCGATTTTCAAGTAATCATCGGTATTAATAAAAAGTGGAACTTGCACCACCAGGCCTGTTTCCATCGTGGCTGCTTTGGATGCTCCTGAAGCAGTGTCACCCTTTATTCCGGGTTCAGTATCAGCAACCCGTAATACCACAGTAGCCGGAAAGTCTAACCCGATTACTTCTTCATCATACATAATTATATTGATCCGGTCATTTTCCTTCAAATATTTTACCTTGTCTCCAATCTTATCAGCAGGAATGGTAATTTGTTCGTATGTCTCTAAGTCCATCATGTGAAACAAATCATCGTCTCTGTAGAGATATTCCATTTCTTTACGTTCCAGGTGGGCTTTCCCCACCTTTTCACCGGCCCGGAAAGTATGATCAATAATTGCTCCCGAGCGAAGATTTTTTAACTTTGTACGAACAAACGCAGCTCCTTTACCCGGCTTAACGTGTTGGAATTCGAGTACGCTGTATATCTCCCCCTCCAGTTCAATTGTGATACCGGTTTGAAATTCATTGGTTGAAATCATTATCAACACGCCCTTTTTTCTGTAGTGAGATTTTATCCAGAAACTCAATTCAGCCTTAGAGGGCTACTGCCCAGAGTAATTTTATATAATCACAAGTTCGTGTGGACTGTTTGTCAGCAGTTCCGGACCATGATCGGTAATGATAACCATATCTTCGATGCGCACTCCGCCCCATTGCGGGATGTAAATGCCGGGTTCTACTGTAACAGCCATGCCCGCTTCGAGAACAGTTTTGCTGTGCTGGTTCAAAACGGGAAACTCATGAGTTTCTAAACCGATGCCGTGCCCCAGGCCGTGCCCGAAATATTGACCGTACCCGGCTTTTTCAAAAATTCCCCGGGCCACAGCATCAACTTCACAAGCTTTTAAAAAGGGTTTTACCGCCCGGGAAGCTTTCTGCTGTCCCTCAAGAACAAGTTTGTAAATCTCACGCGCCTTTTGACCGGGTTTTCCAAGGGCCACGGTGCGGGTCATATCGGTGGCATAACCCTCAAAGACCCCTCCATAATCTATAGTAACCAGTTCACCTTGCTGCATGATTTTGTCTGATGCGGTTCCATGGGGCATTGCTCCCCGTACCCCGGAGGCAACAATAAATTGAAAAGAAGGTTTCTCTGCCCCCTGGCGGCGCAGGAATATTTCAAGTTCCAGGGCAAGATCTGCTTCAGACATGCCGGGTTTGATAATTGAACAAATATAATTAAAAGCCCGGTCTAAATTTTTAGCCCCCCGGCGCAAAATATCTTGTTCAGAACTGCTTTTTACCATCCTTTGGTTTTTAACAGCATCTTCTACCGGGATAAGTTCAACCGAAATTTTATCCTTCATATCATTATAAACCGAATAGACCACATGTTTTGATTCAAAACCTAATTTGCCCCAACTTTTTTCTTTGATCAACGCACCAAGCTCTTCATACAGGTTATCTTTCCAGCGCTTTACTTCAAACTCTTTTGCCTGGGCTGTAGCTTGCTCTATATAGCGAAAATCAGTCACTAAATAAGCATTATCTTTACTAACCAGGAGCATCCCGCTGGAACCATCAAAACTGCTCAGGTATTGACGATTAATCGGGTTGGTGATCAACATGGCGTCGAGATTATGGTCTTCTATAGTTTTCCTGAATACATTGAGCCGTTCAGACATTAATTATACCTGCTGCTTTTCTAAAACTTTAACCAGCGCTTCCAGTCCCAGCAAATAACTTTGCAGTCCCAAACCGCAAATCATGCCATTAGCCACTTCAGTTATCACAGAATGATGCCGGAAAGGCTCCCGGGCAAAAACATTGCTCAGATGGACCTCAACCAGGGGCAGTCCGGTTGCTGAAAGAGCATCTCTTAAGGCGTAACTGTAATGTGAAAAGGCTGCCGGGTTAATTAATATAGCGTCATAGCTTTTGATAGCCATCTGGATGTGATCGACCAGCACTCCTTCATGGTTTGACTGGAAGCATTCAATCAGAATGCCCAGTTTTAAGGCACGCTCAGCTAAAGCTTGATCGATCTCATCCAGGGTCAGGGAACCATAGATCTCAGGCTCTCTCTGACCATGCAAATTTAAATTCGGACCATGCAAAACAAGGATATTTTTTTTAGCCAAAGCGCAGCGCCTCCCTCGACAAAGCTTTGATTATTTTAAAATTCCGGATTATCCAGTCGAAATCCTGCCTGATTTCGGAAAACTAATCAATAGTTCTTTTTTAGTTTAACAGATTAACGTGATTTTAAATAGTCCATGATTTTTTGAACTATCTGCAGGGGGGCAAGACCGGTTGTATCGACTCTTATTTCACAGTTTTTGTAATACTGCTCCCTTTCTTCCAGCATTGACTGAATCTTTTGTTCACGATCAGGACCGGAAAGCAGGGGACGATAATCGGCCTGGGCAGTTCTTCTCATGATCTCCGTCGGCGCTGCCGTTAGTAAAATGATCAGCCCGACATCTTCTAAGATTTTCCGATTGCTTTCCCGCAGGACCACCCCACCCCCGGTGGCAACAACCAGGCTTCCCGATCGGTAATTGGTAATGCTTGCTACCGCTTCGCTTTCACGATCCCTAAAATAAGGTTCACCATGCTGTTCAAATATTTCAGGAATCTTCAAACCGGTCATATCTTCAACAACCTGATCCGTATCGATAAAAGTTCTGCCCATAATACGGGCCAGATTAATGCCAACCTCTGTTTTGCCGGTCCCCATGAAACCGGTCAAAATGACATGTTTTCTTTTAACGTTTTCCTTAATCACAATTATAGTCCTCTCAATCATCCGGCGATTTATCTGAAATGCGCACCCTGCCTGTGACCGGGGTGACAATAACATAAAGGCCGTCTCCTGCAGAATTAGTAAGCCACACTGTTCCACCGGGATAAGTAACGCCTGTATATTTGAAGGCGACGCCGCGATAACGCTCTATGATTGGAAATGTTACTGCCCGGTAAGTGATCCCTTCCGGAAAAAATAGATGCTCTGTTTCCCCTGTACTTGTATCAGTAATTGTGTATTGATTATTATCATTTATATCATACCTGAAATTTACACGTTGATTCTGTCCGACCATAATAGCCTTATGCTGTGCTTTACGCAAATCGGTAGCCAGGGTCCTGGCAGCGCTTTCTAAATCTACGCTCCTGCCCAGATTGCTTATAGCAGGAGTAGCAAGCATTGTAATCATACCCAGCAGGGCTATAACACAAAGCAGCTCGATTAGCGTAAATGCATATTCCTGCTTTATTTTACTTGCTCTCATTAATAGTCCGTCCTCTTTACTAATTGCTGTCTTTGTGCATATGATTAATAAATGCGCTGCTGTCAGCATAACCGGAAGCTTCAGCATCAAAAACAGAGCTAAAGGTGGCCCGCACCACCTCACCTATTGTTGTTATCCCCCCTTCCAGGCAGCGCAGTCCATCACTGATCAGGGGCAGCATCCCCTGCTCAAGGGCTTTTACCTGCAGTTCAACTGCTGTTTCTCCCTTCAGGATTAAGCTCTGCAGATCCTGGCTGAGCAAAAGTATTTCCTGGATTGAAGAGCGGCCGCGGTAACCGGTGTGGCTGCAGTGCTTACATTTTCCTCCGCGATAAAGCCTGGGGGGTGGATCTTTTTGAAAATAATTTTGATAAAAAACTTTTTCTTCTGCAGTAAGTGTATATTCCTCCCTGCAATGTTCACAGATTTTACGAACCAGGCGCTGGGCAATCACCCCGACCAGGGCAGCGGTCACCATAAATGGCTCGAGCCCCATATCAATCAACCTTGTTACTGCACCGACCGCATTATTGGTATGCAGAGTGCTCATAACCATGTGCCCGGTTAAAGCGGCCTGGGTGGCAATTTTCGCTGTTTCTAAGTCCCTGATTTCCCCGACCATGATAATATCAGGATCCTGCCGTAAAATCGAGCGGAGGGTATTGGCAAAAGTACGATCAATCTGCCGGTTAACCTGGATCTGATTAATCCCTCTAATCCGGCACTCTACAGGATCCTCGACAGTAATAATATTATCTCGAGCCCGGTTCAGGTAATTAAGTGCTGAGTATAGGGTGGTTGTTTTGCCACAGCCCGTAGGGCCGGTTACTAAAAGCATCCCTGACTGGTTGAGGAGCAGGCGCTGGTAAGATCTGTAATTAGCATCAGCAAAGCCTAACCGTTTCAGAGGGAGGACAATTTTTTCTTTCTCCAGGAGGCGAATCACGATCTTTTCACCATGGATAGTCGGCATTGTCGACACCCGCAGATTAATTTCTTCTTCCCCGTTTGCCTGCTGTATATTACCATCCTGGGGCAGCCTTTTTTCAGCAATATCCAGATTGGCCATGATTTTCACCCTGGATATGATGTGAGCCTGTTTATGCCTGGGCGGATCGGCCATATCATATAAAATTCCATCTAAGCGCATCCTAATCCGTAAACCCTGGTCTGAGGGTTCTAAATGGATATCACTGGCTCCTTTTTCTAGAGCGTTCCGAATCAGGAAGTTTACCACTTTTACCACCGGTGCATGATCGACCGGTGATTCAGGTGTATAGTTTTCCTCTTTTTCAAGGAGCGCACTATCGGCACCATGCTCAACCCCGACCGGATCTTCTCGCATGGCGTAATATTGATTGATTGCAGAAGCAATTGCTTCTGACCCGGCAATGACAGGATTGACCTCATATCCGCTGACCGTAGTAATTTCATCAAGTGCAGTCAAATCCATCGGATCAGCCATCGCCAGGACCATCTTTTTATCTTTTATGGCCAGCGGAATAACCCGGTGCTTTTGAGCCATCCGGAAGGTTATAGAATCAAGTGCATCCCGGTTCGGTGTTTCCTGGTAAAGATTAACCTGCGCAATTCCAAGCTGCTCTTCTAAAATGCTCAGAAGTTTGACTTCACTGATCGCTTTTTTATTAATCAATAGTTTACCCAAAGAAATTTTTGTGCTGCGTTGTTCTGCTAAAAGATTTTCCATTTGAGCAGGACTTACAGAAGCGGCTTTAAGAAGCACTTCCCTAATCCGGCGGCGATTATATTGATCCATTACTAACCCCCATGGCAAAAAGATCTGCCGCTATTTCCATGCATTGATGTGAAAACGATATTTGCTGGCAAAACGTTTTGTATTAAAAACAGCGCTGCCGCCTACCGGTAAATTGTAGTAAATATTAATCTTTAAGCACACGCATCTTAAACCATCCCGACTGCTTTTTGCATCACCTCCAGCGGCGCTTTTTTGCCGGTAAAAAGTTCAAAAGACAGGGCTGCCTGCCCCACCAGCATATCGAGGCCGTTAACAGCCTTTCCGCCCTTGTCTTCAAAGGCAGCCATTACTGTAGTGCGGGTCGGGCTGTAACGTAAATCTATCAAAAGTGGATTATGATCAGGCCAATCCATTTCGGCCAATGTTTCTATAAATTCCGGAGAATCAAAGGGCAGGCAGTATATGATTACCTTACAGTTTGCAATAGTCTGCTTTAGCACATCTTTTTGAAAAGGTAGGTCACTGCTTTGTCTAACCGGGGTGAATTCAGCCAGCATAGCTGAAAGCTCCCTGCCTTTTTGCCTGCTGCGATTGAATACAGTCATTTTTGCCGCACCGCGGGTGGCCAGTGTGTAAGCAGCGGCGCGGGCAGCGCCTCCGGCGCCGATCATCATAATATTTTGACCTGACTGATAGCCGGGTTCCGCATTCTTCAGCGAGCGGAACAGCCCCTCTCCATCGGTACTAGTCCCGTGCAGATGGCCGTTTTTATTGAGTATTGTATTTACTGAGCGAATCTGTTTTGATTCTGTAGAAATTGAATCGAGAAAGGGGATCACAGCTTCTTTATAAGGACTGGTCACATTTGCTCCGACCACGGAAAGTGCTTTCATGCCTTCAAGAGCGGCTTTAAGGCGGTTAGCTTCCACCGGACAAGCCAGGTAAACGCTGTTCAGGCCAAGGTCTGAACAGGCAGAATTATGAATAACCGGTGACAGTGAATGTTCAACCGGATTACCCAGCAAAATAAACATTTTTGTTTCCCCGTTTGGTTGAATCACCCTGCACCGACTTTCTTAGCTGGATTTTCTATAGTATAGCACAGTCTTGTCATTGCGGGAAAGGATCTGACCGGACCTCATTTAAGTCAAGACAATTTATTCGAATCAAATAAATGTTTATTTCTTGCAGGACTTAGATAATCAATGTGGAAAGTTCCTTTGCCGGGCTAATAAATAATTATATCGATATACAACTATTTTAATAAAAGTGTAAAGGAACAGCTGACTTGTTTAATTCAGACCAATTATTGATAAATACTATAATATTTATTGTCGGGTTATGCTTCGGCAGTTTTTTAAACGTGATTATTTACCGCCTGCCCAGGCAGCTTTCTTTAGTCAGCCCACCCTCACGCTGCCCGGCCTGTTCAAAAAAACTCGGCTTTGTTGAACTGCTTCCTGTGATCGGTTACCTGCTAATCCGGGGCCGCTGCCGGCAGTGTAACATAAAAATCAGTCCCCGCTATCCAGTTATTGAGTTGGCCACCGGATTGTTATTTTTGTTTACCTATTTTCATTTTTTATTTTCCCTGCAGTTTTTTATTTACTTAACCCTGCTTTTTATCCTTTTCGGAATTGCGATGATCGATCTTGCTCACCGGATTGTTCCAAACTCGCTTGTCGCTGCCGGTTTAGTGGCTGGTTTTCTGTTTAATCTCCCCCGTTTTGTAAACTATTTAATAGATCTGCCGGCATGGATAATCGCGCAAGGAGATCCACTTGATGCCCTGTATGGAATGCTGTTTGGCGGTGGAATTATGCTGATAATTTTCCTTGTATCCCGGGGAGGGATGGGCGCCGGTGATCTTAAACTGATGGTTTTAATAGGATTTTATTTGGGTTTGCGCGGCACAGCACTTGTCTTGTTGTTAGGTTTTATGATGGGCGCATTGATCGGAGTTACCTTTATGATCCTCGGTAAGCTGACCAGAAAAGATGCCCTCCCTTTTGCCCCGTTTCTATCTCTGGCTGCCCTGATAGAAGTATTCCAGGGTGAGCAGATCTGGAATTGGTATATCAACCTGTTGTAATGATTTACTGATTCACCAACAAATGTTACAAACAAATATCGAGGACCTAAGGAGCTGCACCACTAATGAAACTTTCCAAGTCTAGTAATTTGCGCAGCAACTGTGGGTATACATTCATCGAGCTGTTGGTGGCCATCACTATTTTGGGCCTAATGATCCCCCCTGTTTTTGGTCTCTTCACCAATAGTTATTTAGCAATTACTTCGGCCGGACAGCAAACTGCTGCTATAAACTTGTGCCTGGAAAAAATGGAATCTGTTAAATCTGCCGGTTACGATGATCTTAAAAAACACTATATTTCTTCAGATTCCCCTTTGTTAAACGAAGAAAAAGTTCCAGGATGGCCCCAATTCCGGCGTGAAACTAAGGTTACTTTCGCAAGCAAGGTTGCCGGGGCTGACAATATGCTGCCTCCTGAACTACTGCAGGTTCAAGTTACTGTATACTGGACAATTCGTGATAAGGAACACTCTGAAACTCTAAAGAGTTATCTGAGTAAAAGGTGAAAACATTATTTACAAAATGCTGAGAAACAGCGAAAACGGACTGACCCTGATCGAGTTAATTGTTATGTTTTCAGTGCTCGGTTTTATTATAGCAGCGCTTTATACCTTCTATTTCGCCGGCCTGAACAGTTGGAATCGCAGTAACGAACACCTGGAATATCAACAAACAGCCCGTATTGCCATGGATAAAATGATCCGGGAACTGCGTTTTGCGCATGAAGTAAGCTATAGCCTTGGTGAATCCGCTCCCTCTAACAACGCCGACCCTGCGAACACCAGCAGTGAAATATTTTTCAGGCTGCATGGTGAGCATCAAACTCTCTGGGACAGATTTGCTCTATCCGGCAGGCAAATAATCTTTGATCAATATTTTGGGACCAGTATTAATGCTTACCGGGTCGTTGCCTTGAACATAACCAACCTTGAGTTTCATATAGAACCCAATAATACTGTTTATATATTGGTCACCGCCGGAGATGATAAAAATGAGTTTACCCTGACCGGCAGGGTAAAACCACGCAATCTAGATTTCGATGAGGAGTGAATTGATTATTATGGCAGAGCAGTTAAAACATTCCGGGCAAACTGAAAAAGGGATGGCCCTGGTCCTGGTTCTTGTTTTCACCGCTATTCTGCTTTCGCTGGGTGCTGTTCTAATTACCAATGCAGTAAGTGAGAAATTAATTGCCAGCTACAACACTATTGATACAAAGCTATATTATATTACCGAAGCCGGGGCAGAAGCCGGTATTGCCGCCGTTAATCAAGTCTATGCCGGGGAAGACTTTGATTTAGAAATAATGCTCAGCAACAGCCTGAACGGAGGCTCTTTCAAGGTCACTTTTGAAGAGAGTAGTAACGACTTTATTGACGAGGAACGGTACCTGGTGGATATAGTATCAGTTGGAACCCTGGATAACTATAATAAAGTGTTAACTGTCACGGTCCATTTTCTTGAAGACGAGGCAAATATTCATCATTGGCATAAACCAACACCTTTAAGGTAACCATTAATATTCTGTCAGGAGAGTGATAATAATCAGTTTAAAATACCAGGGACGTTATTCTGCGATTGGCCTTGATCCGGGCAGCGCACAAATCAAAATGCTGCAGCTCAAACATAGCGGCGGGGAAGTCTCCATTCACGAAAAGATGATCTTTCCCACACCCCCCGGGACATTCATAAACGGTAAACCAGCTGACTGGGAAAAGTTGGCCGAACGACTTAATAAAGTAAGACATCAACTCAACTGGAGCGGTCAAAAAGTAAATCTTTGCCTGAATAACCAGGTCAGTTACATGCGGACCGTAATCATGCCGCCGCTGCGCAAAAATCAACTGATCAAGGCTATGCAACGGGAAGCTGAAAAACACTTCCCCCTTAATATCGAAAAAGCGGTAGTCAGTTTCGTGAGCACTGGCCCGGGTAAAACTCATAACGGTCAACCGGTCAGGGAGTACCTGCTGGCTGCTGTTGAAAAGAAGGTCTCAGATGATTATTGCAACCTGCTCGCTGAAGCGGGTTTCATACCGGTATCAATTGAAACATCACCGCCGGCCATGCTCCGTTCACTGGAGCACAGTATTCCCAATAAGCATCCGCAAACTTCAACGCAATCTGAGCAAATCCGCTTAATTATTGATATAGGTTATCATTCGACGACCCTGATCCAGATTAGTGATCATCACTACCGTTTTCACCGGATCTTAGATATCGGCCTTGATCATTTCGTACAGGCGCTGTTGGTTGCTCAAAATTCAGAAAAATCAGGACCAGCAAAAAGAGAAATTTTTAGCAAAGGTAGTTTAGAAGAAAAAGGACTACTTGAACCTGCCAGGAAATTAGCCCGCCTTATCGCCCAATCACTGGATTACTGGTTTGAAAAAGAAGGATTAACTGAAGCTGATTATCCGGCCTTAGAGGTCAGCGGTGGAGGTATTTTTATTCCCGGCCTGCCTGCCTACTTACAAAAAGAACTAGCCTTAAATTTAATACTTCACAACTCGTTGAGAACAATTAACGGAACTTTAAACCCAAAAACCAGGCTCAGAAACCAGGAAGGTTCTTTTTTCACTTTTGCCCATGGTTTAGCCCTGCGGGGGTGGATTAAATGAATAAGCAAATGGATTTACGCAGTTCTGATTACATTTCCTCCAGGCGATTTTTTAAACCGCGCCGGCTAAAATTCTTGGCAGCCGGGCTTATCGTGCTGATCATGATCAGCCTGCCGGTCGGGATCGAGAGATATGGAAAGCGCCTGCAGCAGGAAATTTCTGCCCGGGAAACTGCCTTGCAGGAATTGAGCTTGCTGGCAGGCCCGTTAGAAGGAATAGTTGAAGATATCTCGCTCTTAGAAACAAAATCTGCCCTGCTGAGAGATCTTAAGACTGATCATTATGCGAAATCTAATATTCTGCTAAGAATTCGCCTTGAGGCCCGGAGGAGGGGCTTAATCATTGAAAAAGTCTCGATCGGGGAAGACGGAGCGCTTATCATCAGGGCTACCGGTCCTGTGGTGGAGCAGATTGCCCTTTATAACCAGGCTCTGGATGAACATTTCCCTGTTATCGAGTATGCTGTTAGCCGGATTGGCATCAATGATCTAAATGGTTATTCCTTTGAGATTACCGGTACTGTGCCCTCTATCGATATCGAGCGGGAAGAAGGTGTAATTAGTAATGATTGGTAATATCGGTAAAAAAAGAAATATAAGAAAGACCAGTAAAACGGCTATTCTATTGCTGCTTACTGTTTTTCTTGTCCTTGGCTGGAACTTGCTCGGCAAGGCGACTTATGATGAAATTTTGGGATTACATGAGCAGCTTAGTCTGATGCGCCAGGAAGAAACTGATCTTAAGATGCTCATAGATCAAAAAGTAGAGCTTGAGCTTAAATGGTCCGGCTGGCAGGAACAGAAGGATTATCTTAACCGGGCTATTCCGAGTAACGCCGAAATACCTTTTGTCTTAGTAAGCCTCGAAGAGCTGTTAATGAACTTACCGGTAAATGTTCAGGAATTTAGTGCTTCAGATACCTCGAACCCATTAGGTTACAGCAGCACAACCCTGAAGATTAGTATTGCGGGCAGTCAGGACCAGATCCAGGAGGCTTTTAGATGCCTGGATGAGTTTCCTTCCCTGCTTCTCATAGACAGCCTGGCCTGGAATAAAACTTCTGAAAAAGAAGTCAGGCTCGATCTGAAGATTCGCTTGATTTCGATGGAAACTGAAGTCCATTCAAGAAACAATTTAACTCGAAAGGAAGTATTTTATGTCGCCACAGTACCGTTTTAGCGCAAAAACCTGGAATGGTGAAACAATTAACGATTATTTAAGAGCTTCCGGCAGAATTGAAGCCTTAGAAATATTAGACTCCCGCAACCTGGTTACTCTTGATCTTAAAGAGCAGCCCGATTATCGACATAATCTGCAGGAAAGTGTGATCAAAGCACTGAGGACCATTGGCTACAGGCCTTACGGTAACCGTGACTTGATGATCTTCTGTCGACAGTTTGCAACTATGTTGAAATCCGGCATCGCTGTTCTGCAGGGTCTCAATATTCTCTCTGAACAGACTAAAGTTGCTGCTCTGCAAAATAACATACGCTCAACCGCCCGGGAGATTGAGCAGGGCAGCAGCCTGAGCGCAGCTCTGCAAAACCAAAAAGAAGGCTTCCCGGCAATTATGATTCATATGGTTGAAGCTGGTGAAGAAAGCGGTATGCTCGATATGATTATGGATAAAATGGCCGATCACTTTGAAAAACAGCATGACTTTGCTGAAAAAATTCGTTCTGCTACTTTATACCCGGCTTTCATAATCGGGGTTTCCATAGTGGTCATGGCAGTGATGATTCTTTTTGTGCTGCCTCAGTTTACACAAATATTTGCTTCGATGGGTATGGAAATGCCTTTTTATACAAACCTGCTTATAACTACCGCAGAACTGATCAGAGAGTACTGGCATTTATTGCTTGGTCTGATTATTATAATGATGGTATCTTTGATAGCTTATATAAAAACAGAAAAAGGGAGGCTGCAGTTCGATCATTTACGACTGCGCCTGCCTTTAATTGGCAAAATATATAGTCAAATAATGGCTGCCCGCCTGGCCCGGAACTTAAGTACTATGTTGGCCAGCGGGGTAACTTTGCATAACTCACTTAGCCTGGTTAGCAAAATTATTGATAATTTTGCTATAAAAAAATCGATCGGGATCTTAAACGATTCCTTAAATCGCGGCGAAAATATGGCTGATTCGCTGAAATATAATAGCTACTTCCCTTCTTTGCTGTCTGAAATGGTCCGTATCGGTGAAGAAAGCGGTACTCTTGATCAAACCCTGCATAGTTCAGCAGTTTTCTATGAACGAGAAGTATCCTACGTTGTTAATCGGCTAACTACAATATTAGAACCTGCTCTGCTGCTGATTGTCGGGGTATTCATCGGCCTGCTGGTTTTCTCCATCCTTTCGCCTATGTATGAAGTATTCCAAATGATCTGATTTTTGAACTATTGTGAAATGGTCAACCGCTAATCAGCTTGAGTTAGATCTGTGATAGATTTAATGATTATTCGCCACTGCATTCTTCTTCTTCTTCTTTATCTTCTTCGTGATCATGATTTTCGACTTCCTCAATAGCCAGTTCAATCACTTCTGATTTATCTTCTAAATTCAGTTCTTCCTGATCCATATCTGCGGTAACATGAACTGTATAGAACATAATCATTTTTTCCTGGATCTCAATGTTGTCCGGGAAGATTATAGCTCCGGCAAAAGTATAACTGTTTTCCTGGTCAGGATCATACTCCGGGAATGAATCCGCATCCCAATTGATTGCAATGCCGCTAATCGTAAACATATCTGTAGTCATTTCAATCGTTTGAGGGAGAGCAAGCTCATCTTTCGAAGTTCCAAGGGGCACTTCTGTTTCAAACATTCCGCCACCTTCTAAAACGAGCAGCTTAGTATGAAGGGTATCTTCCTCGAAAGAACCATCTTCGAATGTTTCTTCTCCAGACAGCTCATCTTCAAAACCTTCCTCTTTATATTGTTCTGAATCAGACATACTGTACTGCTTGATTTGCAAGTCTTCTGAGACATTTCCGTCAGTTCCAAATTCGTCTCTTATCTCAGCAAATCCCTTTATTTCAGAATCTTCAAAGACATATACACTCGAAGCCGGATCTTTAAAATCAATATAGCGCTTAAGTACTCCCCCTGAAGTCCGGGCATCCTGAGAGATCTCGAGTGAACCTGTATCTGAGGTGCTTTCATCATAAGCTGCTTCTGCTGATGATATGTTCTGTGCAAGATAACCTTCTTTACCCGGATCAGCATCCACACTAACGGCAAAAACCTGCTCCGGACCTTCAAAGTCTCCTTCATCATTTAACCAAAAGGATGATGCTGCTTCCAGTCCGCGTAACGAATCGGGGTCAGCAGCCCATTGCCCTTCATTTTGCGATAATAATTCAGCTTTGTTCATTTTGATAAGGTCATGCCTTTGCAGTGAACCAACACCACTAACCTGGGTCTGATGTTTTCCGGAAGCGTTACAATCACTTCCGGCCTGCATTTTAATTGATATGTCACCGTCCAGGTCATACCATTTTTCATACCTGGTGCTGTTTGATGAAGCTAAGACAGGGGAGCTCAGACTGAAGATGAAGACCAAAACCATAAATACAGCGACTATACTTTTTGTACGCACTTATTTCACTTCCTCCCTGATATAAATAAAGTGTTAGCAATCAACTAATTCTCTTTATATTTTTTTAAGCTTTGTTGATTGCCGGCGGCCGGTTCTTTCAATTCATTTTTTAGTCCATCGGTAGTCAGCCGCAGCCTACCAGGCGTTACCTGTTTCCCATTTAATTAACTATTTATCCAAATTATACTTGTTTACCATTATATTTCAATACTTATGTTTTGTCAAAATTTTCGCTTATGCAGTTATTACATTTTCCCAGTTATTGCATTTTAAAAATAAAGCTTGACATATGCAGAAGATAACTTTAATATAGTTAGTGTAAACTAACTGGATGATTGATCGTCTCAGGTAAAGTAGAGCGAAAGTCCTATTTTTTAGCGACAATTGTTAGTATCAACTAACTGAATGCCGAGTTTTAAACGAGGAGCGTGCCTTAAATGACCAATATGCCTGCAAGCGATTACCTGCAAAAAACGATACCACTAATTGACCTTTCTCCCGGTATGAAGGGAACAATTGCGGCGGTCCCTGAAAATCCACTGATGTATCCACTCGGCCTCAGGCCCGGAAAAGATATTCTTTGCAAGGGTTGTCAGCTGTTTGGCGGCCCGCTGCTGGTAAAAGTAGATGACAGGCAGATTGCTCTGAGCCGTCTGTTAGCAGAAAAAATTATTGTCATCCTTTGATTATGGAGAAACCGATGAAGCATACCGTATTACTGATGGGTGCTCCTAACGTAGGTAAAAGTGTCATTTTTAATTACCTGACCGGTTTAAACGTCAGGGTCGCTAATTATACCGGAACAACAGTAGATTATGCCCGCGGGCTGATCAACCTAAATGGTCAGGCCATAGATTTAATTGATGTCCCGGGAACATACTCGCTTTGTGCAACCTGCGAAGCAGAAGAAGTAGCTGTAAATATGGTCTGCGGAAAATCCGCAGCGGACTGTGCTCACTCTGCTTCTTCCTCCTGCTGCAGCCCTGCGCCTGATACAGCTGAACATGATACGCCAGCAGAAAAACCATCCCTGCTTGTATATGTTTTAGATGCCCGCAATTTCGAAGGCGGGCTTTACCTGCTTTTACAACTTTTAGAGTTGGATGTCCCGCTGATAGTAGCTCTGAACCGGGGTGATCTGGCCAGGGAGAAAGGTTTCCTGGTAGATGTTAATGCTCTCGTTTCTGCCCTGAATGTGCCGGTTGTCCCCACTGTTGCTGTCACCGGTGAAGGGCTTGAAGAACTGCAGAAGGAAATTACCGCAGCTTTAAACAAAAATCCTGAGCAAAAGACAGCACTCGATCATGAACGGGCAAACCGGAACTTTTCAGCTAGCTGGGAAAATGTTGAAACCCTGAGCTCCCAGGTTTTGCGTAGGATAAGTCCGACCGGTAATCCCCGCAGTGAAGAATGGGACCGCCGGCTGACCAATCCCTGGCCCGGCCTGCCCCTGGCCGCCGTTATTTTAGCAGTTATTTTCATGGCCGTGGTAGGGATTGGAATGGGACTGCGCCAGTTCATCCTCCTCCCTTTGTTTAACATCCTGATCATTCCTCCGATCATTAACCTGGTTACCGAAGTTATCCCGGCCGGAGTAATTCAGAATATCTTTATCGGTGAATACGGCTTTTTGGTCAAAGGACTGGAATGGCCTTTCACCCTGGTCCTGCCTTACGTCCTTTCTTTTTATACGGTTCTCAGCCTGGTTGAAGATAGCGGATACCTTCCCAGGTTGGCTCTTTTGCTGGATGGCCTTTTTAACCGGATCGGACTGCCCGGTTCGGGTATAATTCCCATAATGATCGGCTATGGCTGCGGAATTCCTGCTATCATGGGGTCCAGGGCACTCGGTTCACATAAAGAGAGAATGATTGTTACGATATTAATCTGCCTGGCCGTGCCCTGCATATCACAGACAGGAGCTTTTATTTCTCTCCTCGCTGCCCGTTCGATAACGGTAATGCTCGCTGTATTCATATTTGGCTTCCTGGTCATGATCGCTGCCGGACTATTTTTAAACCGCTATCTTAAAGGTGATCGCCAGGCTACTTTAACAGAAATCCCGGATTTGCTAGTGCCCCGCTTTAGTGTAGCCATCAAGAAACTCTGGTTACGAATGAAACTTTACATCACAGATGGAGCCCTGCCCATGATTGGTGCAGTTGCCCTGGCCTCAGTGCTCTATGAAACCGGTTTAATGGCTGCCTGGGGCAGAGCGATCAGTCCCCTGGTCACAGGCTGGCTCCGATTGCCGGAATCAGCTGCAGCGCCCCTGGCTCTCGGCGTCCTGAGGAGAGAACTTGCTGTCCTCCCTCTACTTGATATGGAATTAACCACCCTCCAGCTTTTTACCGGCGCAGTGGTCGGCCTTTTCTACGTACCCTGTATAGCTATTGTGGCTGCTGTGGCCAGGGAATTTAAGCTTTCAACAGCAGTATCAATCCTACTTTTAACCACCTCGCTGGCCTTTTTTGCAGGCGGTATTGTAGCCAGGATCGGAGCTTTGATATTTTAAAAGAAAATATCAGGAATGTAAAATATCCTTCCGAGCCAGAGTCATGCGCCTTACATTTTAATCAACCTTGCTCAAGGATGCTTCGAATTTTACAGGCATAATCTTCGCTTTCAGCATCACCTGAGATCAGTTCAATCTCGCCGGGATGGGCTGCTCCAAGACCCAGTTCAACTGCCCTGGCAATTTGTTCTTGTTTAAATATAGCGGTACCCATAATTTCAGGGGTCGACCCGAGTTCTTTTAAGATAGCAACTCCTACCGCATCAATAGAAACAGGATCTGTTCCGGCCATGAACAAATCTACGCGTTTTCTTGTCCCGGTCATCGGGCCTTCTTTAACAAAGGCTTCCATCCCATCCATGATAAAGAGACATGGTTTGTAAGCATAATTGATTTCTGCAATCATTTTACCCATGTGAGGTGAGGAGTGTAGCTCTTTCATATAGGTTGTGCCTGCTTTAGGGATAATTCCTACAGCAAGCTTTAATGCCATAGTGAATATACCACCAAACTGATGGGTTTTCAGGCAAGGTGAAGCTACTATACATTCAGCATCCTGAAGCATCCTTGGCACTTCAAAACCGTTTTTCCAGTGGCTGCCTGGCGGATTAACTTTAACCATCTCTTCTGCGGGAAGTTCGTCAAAATTGATTATCTCTGTTCCAAGTTCTTCAGCAATTTTGTAAGCTCCCAGTTTCTCCATAACTTCAGAAGTTTGAACCGGACCGCTTCTTTCGCCGATGGTGATTTTTTCTGCACCCAGTTCCT